>CAIWPS010000599.1 GCA_903914615.1 uncultured beta proteobacterium
CCTCGCTGCTCGCCGGCCCCGACCGCGCCGAGCCGCGCGACTGCGACGTCGACACGTTGGTCGCCCTCGCCCTGGGTGACCTGGCCGCCGAACAGCGTGCGCGCGTGCAGGTGGACCGGCGCGCCGCCACGCGCACGGCGCCGATGGACGCCGGGCTGATGCGCCTGGCGCTGCGCAACGCCCTCAGCCACGCGCTGGGTGCGGCGAGCGCGGGCAACGCGGTGGCGCTGCGCATCAGCGACAGCGACGAACCGCTGGCGCTGGTGTTCGAGGTCGCCCTCGAAGGCGCGGACCCGGACCCGGCGATGAGCGCCCAGATCGCCGGGCCCGGCGGGCCCGGCCTGGGCACGCCGGCGCAAGGCCTGGGCCTGCACGTGACGCGGCGCGTCATGGAAATGCACGGCGGCCAGGTCTCGTTGCTGCCCAACCCGGGCGGTGGCACGGTGCTGCGCTTGCAACTGCTGCTGCAGCTGGGTCTGCCGGGCGCGGCCGCCCCGGCGGCCGCGCTGCCACGGGTGCTGGCGGCTCAGGCCTGAAACGGCGGCCGCCGCGTGGCCTTGCGCCACAGCAGCGCCGGCAGGCGCAGCACGAAGCCGAGCATCAGCCGCAGGTGCATCCAGGTCAGCAGCAGGTTGTCGCGGCCGTAGCGGAAGTGCGAGACACCGCCTTCCTCGGCCGTGAGGTACTTCACCGGCGCGTCCAGGTTCAGCGGCTTGACGCCGCGCCAGGCCAGCCGCACCACGGCCTCGGTGTCGAAGTCGAAGCGCCGCATCCAGCGCTGGCCCTGCATCACCGCCACCAGCGCGGCCGCCGGGTAGGCGCGGAAGCCGTAGAGCGAATCGGCGATGCCGGCGCCCAGGGTCTCCAGGTTGGTCCACGCGTTCGAGACGCGGCGGCCGCGCACGCGCAGCAGCGGCGCGCTGGCGTCGAAGACTGGGCGGCCCAGGATCATCGCCTCCGGCCGCGCGCGCGAGGCCTGCATGAAGGCCGGGATCAGCGCCGCCGGGTGCTGGCCGTCGGCATCCATCGTCAGCGCATGGGTGTAGCCCGCGGCCACGGCCTGGGTCAGGCCATGCAGCACGGCGGCGCCCTTGCCCTGGTTGACGGGCAGCACGAAGAGGCGCAGGCCGGCGTCGCCGGCGGCTTGGCGCTGCAGGGCCTCGCCGCTGCCGTCGTCGCTGCCGTCGACGACGACCCACACCGGCGCCCATTGCGCGCGTGCCGCCGCCACCGTGGCCAGCAGCTGCGGCCCGGTGTTGTAGCTGGGGATCAGCACCAGGTGCGTCGCCGAGACCGCGGACGCCACCGAAGGCAGGCTCATCGCGGCGGCGCCGGCAGGTGCACGCCCTCGGCGTAGTAGGCCTGGATCTCGGCGCGCAGCGCCTGGTAGTCCGCCGCAGGCGCCCAGCGCCGACCCAGGCGCACGGAAAAGCGGATGGGCAGGGGCGGCAGCCGCCACAGCGGCCAGCCCTTGCCGAGGTAAGGCGAGTCGGTGTCGATGAAGAGCGCCTGGATGGGCACCTGGGCACGCTTGGCGATGAGGGTGAAGCTGGGATGGAAATCGTTGACCGGCCAGCGCGTGGTGCGCGTGCCTTCGGGGAACATCACCAGCTGGCCGCCGGCGCGCAGGTCCTTCACGGCGCAGTGCACCATGCCGTAGGCCGAGTCGTTGCGGATGTAGCGCGCCAGCCGCGCACCCGGCCCCAGCAGCGGGTTGTGAGCCAGGCTGGCCTTCATGATGCAGGCGCTGCGCGGCAGCCGCGCCACCAGCATCAGCGCGTCGAGCATGCTGGGGTGGTTGGCGACGACGACGAGGCCGGGCTCGTCGCGCAGCGCGTCCAGCACGGCGGCGTCCAGCCGCAGCATGCCGCTGCAGCGCGCGACGCGCCAGAACTGGCCGTAGCCCCAGGCGATCATGGCGCGGCCGATGCGGCGCCCGGTGGCGCGCGGCAGCAGCGGGTAGAGCAGCAGCGCGGCCAGGTTCCAGCCCGCCGACATCAGCCCCAGCAGCAGCAGCTGCAGCTGCAGCGCCAGCCAGGCCAGCGGCCACAGCAGGCGCAGCGCCGGGCCGTGCCAGACGGGCGCCGGCTCGGGCGTCTCAACGGTGCTCTGCGACGCGCTCATCGGAAACCTTGAAGACCCAGCTCGCGGCGACGCCGTAGGTGAGGTTGCTGCGCTGGCGCACCAGCGGGCTGCCGTCGAAGACGGCGCCGGCCAGGCTGTCGGCGCGCACGAAGCCGGCCAGCCACCAGTCGCCCAGGCGGCGCGACGCGCTGGCGGTGGCGGCCCACCCGGCTGCGCCGCCGCCGGCGCGGTAGGCCGGCCGCGCCGCCGTGGCGTAGGCGGCGTCGACGTCGTAGAAGTAGCCGTGGTAGGCCCGCGTCGCGGCCAGCGGGCCGCCCTGCAGGCCGATGTTCCAGCCCTGCAGGTCGAGGTCGAGGTTGAGCACCGGCGAGAGCTCCCAGCCGATGGCGCGCGGGTGCGAGCCCACGGTGAAGACGGCGCGCAGCGGCACCCGCAGGTCCAGCTTCCAGCCCGGCCCGCGGCCGAGGTGAGCATTCATGTTGGGGCCGATGGACAAGGTGGGCGAGAGGTCGGGCATGCCGGCACGGGCGCGGTCGTCGCCGCTCTTCGTGGGCGGGCTGGCGGCGGCACTGAGGTCGAAGTCGACGCGCTCGGTGTCCAGCAGCACGGCGCGCGTGCCGTCGCGGTCCGAGCGCAGGATGCGGCCGCGGTAGACGAAGTAGGGCACGGGCAGCAGCCAGTCGTGGCTCTCGTCGCTGCCGCGGTA
>CAIWPS010000600.1 GCA_903914615.1 uncultured beta proteobacterium
CCAGTTGAGCTACGGGCAGCGACTGGCGACAGACGCGACGATAGCGCGGTGCTCAGCGCCGGGTGTATTGCGTCTTGCCGAACAGGACCTCGCGCGCCTGGTCGTCGGTGATGGGCTTGCGTTCGGCGGCCAGCACCTCCACGCCGCGCCTGACTGCAGGGCGTGCGCCGATCTCGTCGAACCAGCCTTTCAGATGCGGGTACTCGGCCCAATCGATGCCCTGGTTCTTCCAGCTCCGCAGCCAGGGGAAGATGGCGATGTCGGCGATGCTGTATTCGGGCCCGCCGAGGTAGGTGCTCTTGGCCAGCCGGCGGTCCATCACGCCGTAAAGCCGCCGTGCCTCGTTGGTGTAGCGCTCGATGGCGTAGGGGAGCTTCTCGGGTGCGTAGAGGCGGAAGTGGTGCGCCTGCCCGAGCATGGGCCCGACGCCGCCCATCTGGAACATCAGCCATTCCAGCACCTGGTACTTGCCGCGCACGTCTGCGGGCATGAACAGGCCCGTCTTGGCCGCCAAGTAGAGCAGGATGGCACCGGATTCGAAGAGCGAGATCGGCTGCCCGTCGGGGCCTTCGGGGTCGACGATGGCGGGTATCTTGTTGTTCGGGCTGATGGCCAGGAACTCGGGGGCGAACTGCGCGCCGCTGCCGATGTTCACGCCATGCGCGCGGTAGGGCAGGCCGCACTCCTCGAGCATGATGTGAACCTTGTGGCCGTTCGGCGTGGCCCACGAATACACTTCGATCATCGATGCACCTCGCGCGGCCAGGACTTGCCACTGGCCGTCCACTGCCGCGGACTCTAAACCATGCTCGAAGGCTTCAAACGCTTGTTCTCCGGGCCGCCTGCGGCGCCGGCGACCGACTGGGAAGGCATCGCGCCCTGGGCCGAGTCGCGCCACTACGCCTTCCGCGGCGTGCAGAACGAGGGCTTCGTCATCGACGGCCGCCTCGGCGCCACGCCCTGGCGGCTGGAGTGGGGCCCTTCGCAGCGGCCCTACATCCAGGGCCAGGAGTTGCGCATCCGCTCCGAACTCGGCCTCCATGCCGACCTGCAGCTGGTGCTGATGAACCGCGTGCTTCAGGAGGCGATGGAGAAGGCCGTCTTCGACCAGTACGTCGAGGGCGTGCAGACGCGCATCGACAACCAGACACCGCCCGAGATGCGCTGGCTCGTCATGTTCCCCAAGCTGCCCGGCAGCGAGATGGCCGAACTTCGCGATCGCTACGTGGCACTGTCCAGCATCAAGAGCTGGCTCAAGCTGTGGCTGCAGGGCCCGGTGTCGCAAGCCGTCGCCGCGCTGCACGTCGATGGCGCCACGCCGCTGGTGCTGATGATCGGCCGCGGCCGCCTCATGCTGCGCACGTCGCTGGCCGAAGCGACCGTGGAGTCGCTGCTGGTCTGGCTGCGCCTGTTCGAGACCGCGATGCGCGAAGCCCAGCGCGTGGCTGCCGAGAACGGCGAGGCGCTCACCCCCAGCGCCGCGCCCAGCCTGTGGCAGACGAGCGCGCTGCCCGGCGACGAGCGCAACACCTGAAGGTGCGCGCCCGCGGGTGCGGGCCGGCGGTGCTTCAGGCGCGTGGCTGCAGCTTGCCGAGTTCGATCTTGGCGATGGCGTTGCGGTGCACCTCGTCGGGGCCGTCGGCGAAGCGCAGCGTGCGGGCCAGGGTGTAGAAGTAGGCCAGCGGCGTGTCCTGGCTCATGCCGGCGCCGCCAAAGACCTGCATCGCCCAGTCGATGACCTGGCAGGCCATCTGCGGCGCCACCACCTTGATCATTGCGATCTCGGCCTTCGCGCTCTTGTTGCCGGCCAGGTCCATCATCCACGCCGCCTTCAGCGTCAGCAGGCGCGCCTGGTCGATCATGCAGCGCGCCTCGGCGATGCGTTCCTGGGTCACCGTCTGCTGCGCGAGGGTCTTGCCGAAGGCGGTGCGGCTGACGGCGCGTTCGCACATGAGCTTGAGCGAACGCTCGGCCAGGCCGATCAGGCGCATGCAGTGGTGGATGCGCCCGGGGCCCAGGCGGCCCTGCGCGATCTCGAAGCCGCGGCCTTCGCCGAGCAGGATGTTGCTCACCGGCACGCGCACGTTCGTGAAGTCGACCTCCATGTGGCCGTGCGGGGCATCGTCGTAGCCGAACACCGACAGCGGCCGCAGCACCTTCACGCCCGGCGTGGCCATGGGCACCAGCACCATCGACTGCTGCGAATGGCGCGGCGCCGTGGGGTCGGTCTTGCCCATGAAGATGAGGATGGCGCAGCGCGGGTCGCCGGCGCCGCTGGTCCACCACTTGCGCCCGTTGATGACGTACTCGTCACCGACGCGCTGGATGCTGGCCTCGATGTTGGTGGCATCCGAAGAGGCCACCGCGGGCTCGGTCATCGCGAAGGCGCTGCGGATCTCGCCTGCCAGCAGCGGCTGCAGCCAGCGCTGCTTGTGCTCGGCGCTGCCGTAGCGGGCGATGGTCTCCATGTTGCCGGTGTCGGGCGCCGAGCAGTTGAAGACCTCGCTGCTCCAGGGCACCGCGCCCATGATCTCGGCCAGCGGCGCGTAGTCCTGGTTGGACAGGCCGAAGGTGAACTCGGCTTCGCCCTTGGCGTTGGCGCCCTCGGCGTGCGGTGGGAGGAAGAGGTTCCACAGACCGGCGGCGCGCGCCTTGGGCTTGAGGTCCTCGATCACGCGCAGCGGCGTCCAGCGCTTGCCGGCCTGCGTGTTGGCCTCGACCTCCTCGAACCAGCGCGCTTCGGCCGGGTAGACGTGCTCGGCCATGAAGGCCTGCAGGCGCGCCTGCAGGTCCTGGGTACGGGGGGAGTAGCTGAAGTCCATGCGGGGTCTCCTTCGGGGAATCGTTGCGGTGGGGCGCTCTAGGCGGCGGCCTGCGCGAAGCGCCAGGCCATCTCGGCCAGCGTGCGCGTGGCCGCGCCGGTGGCGCGGGCCTGGGCGCTGGCCGCCGTGCCGTCGACGACGCGCTTGGCGATGCCCTGCGTGATCGAGGCCAGGCGGAACAGGTTGTAGGCGAGGTAGAAGTTCCAGTCGGCAGCCAGCGCCGCGGCGTCGCTGCGGCCGGTGCGCTCGCAGTAGCGGCGCACGTACTCGGCCTCGCTGGGGATGCCCAGCGCGGCGAGGTCGAGGCCGCCGATGCCGCGGAACACCCCGGGCGGGATGTGCCAGGCCATGCAGTGGTAGCTGAAGTCGGCCAGCGGGTGGCCCAGCGTGGAGAGTTCCCAGTCGAGCACGGCGATGACGCGCGGCTCGGTCTTGTGGAAGACGAGGTTGTCGAGCCGGAAATCGCCATGCACCACCGCGACCTGGGTGCCGTCGCGCGCGCCGGCCGGCATGTGCGCGGGCAGCCAGGCGATGAGGCGGTCCATCTCGGCGATGGGCTCGGTGACCGAGGCCAGGTACTGCTTGCTCCAGCGGCCGATCTGGCGCTCGAAATAGTTGCCGGGCTTGCCGTAGTCGGCCAGGCCGGCGGCGGCCACGTCGACGCTGTGCAGCGCCGCGATGACGCGGTTCATCTCGTCGTAGATGGCGCCGCGTTCGGCCGCCGTCATGCCGGGCAGCGACTGGTCCCAGAGCACGCGGCCGTCCATGAATTCCATGACGTAGAAGGCGCGGCCGATGACGGCCTCGTCCTCGCACAGCACGTGCATCTGCGCCACCGGCACGCCGCTGCCGGCCAGCCCCTTCATGACCCGGAACTCGCGCTCCACGGCATGCGCCGAAGGCAGCAGCTTGGCCGCCGGCCCGGGCTTGGTGCGCATGACGTAGGACCGCGCCGGCGTGAGCAGCTTGTAGGTCGGGTTGGACTGCCCGCCCTTGAACTGCTCGACCGTCAGCGGCCCCGCGAAGCCCGGCAGCGTGGCCAGCAGATAGGCCTGCAGCGCGTCGACGTCGAAGGCGTGGCTCGAGGCCACGGGTTTGGTGCCGGTGAAATGTTCCATCTGCCTCTTGTCGATTCAGCGTTCGGGTCTTCAGCGTTCAGCGATCGCCAGCAGCCTGTCGCGCGACAGCACGACCAGCCGCGTCGGTTCCACGCGCACCGCGCCTTCGCGCTCGAAGCCCTTGAGCTCCTGGTTGACCCGCTGGCGCGAGGCGCCGAGCAGCTGCGCCAGGTCTTCCTGCGCCAGGGCCAGGCCGATGCGGATCTCTTCGCCCTGGGCGATGCCGTAGCTGCGCGCCAGCAGCAGGATCTGCTTGGCCAGCCGCGCCTGCAGCGGCCGCGTGTTGAGGTCCTCGAACTGGTCGAACATCAGCCGCAGGCGGCGGCAGTTCAGGCGCAGCAGGGCGTCGTAGAGCTCCACGTGCTGCGCCAGCAGGTCCTTGAAGTCGGGCTTGCGCACGGCCAGCAGCGTGGTCGGGCCATGGGCATCGGCATCGTGGGTGCGGGGCAGGCCGTCGAAGAGGGCGATGTCGCCGAACCAGGTGCCGGGCTCGACATAGGTCAGCGTGACCTGCTTGCCCGACAGCGAGACCGAGCTCACGCGCACCGCGCCGCGGGCCACGCCGCACCATTCCTCGGCCGCCGAACCGCGGCTGGCCAGCGGGGTGCCGTCGGCGAGGCGGCGCACGGTGGCGCGCGCCAGGATGGCCCGTTGCAGCGTCGGCGTAAGCTTGCTGAACCACGCGCCCTGTTCGATGTTGTGGAGCTCGTCGATTGTAAGAACGGGGGTATTCATGGCTTGTCCCTGAAGCGACAGGCGGGCGACGATGCGGCATTGTCCATCCTCGCCCACCTGCGCCTTGCCGCAACCCAGGAGAACCCGCCATGCCGCAGCCCCCGCTCGCCATCCCCAGCCGCCGCCACGACGTCAGCGAGGCCGAATGGCAGACCCGCGTCGACCTCGCCGCCGCCTACCGCCTGGTGGCGCTGTTCGGCTGGGACGACCTCGTCTTCACCCACATCAGCGCCCGCGTGCCGGGCGCGGGCGGCGAGCACACGGGCGAGTTCCTGATCAACCCCTACGGCTTCATGTTCGAGGAGATCACCGCATCCAGCCTGGTCAAGGTCGACGCGAACGGCGTCAAGCTCGACGGCTCGCCCTTCGACGTCAACCCGGCGGGCTTCGTCATCCACAGCGCCGTCCATGGCGCGCGTCACGACGCCGGCTGCGTGCTGCACATCCATTCGCCCAACGGCATCGCGGTGTCGGCGCAGCAGGGCGGCGTGCTGCCGCTGTCGCAGCAGTCGATCTTCGTGCTCTCGTCGCTGGGCTACCACGACTACGAAGGCGTGGCGCTGCGCGACGACGAGAAGCCGCGGCTGGTGGCCGACCTGGGCGAGAAGAACTTCCTCATGCTGCGCAACCACGGCCTGTTGACGGTCGGGCGAACGATCGCCGATGCCTTCCAGGCCATGTACACCTTCGAGTCGGTCTGCATGATCCAGGTGCGCGCCCAGGCTGGCGGCGGCGAGCTCGTCAAGGTGCACCCCGAGATCATCGCCACGGCGCGCCAGCAGGCGGCGGCGGTGACGCGCGGGCTGGGCTCGCAACTGGTCTGGCCCGGCCTTCTGCGCCGGCTCGACCGCCGCAACCCCGGCTACGACAGCTGAGCACTGCGCTGCGACGTGGCAAGGGGCACGAAAACGGCCCGCTGCCACGGCGGCCGAAAGGGGCCTGCGTGCTAGAGTCGTTTTGAGTTTTCACCCGCCCAGCCCCACCCCCTTTCGCATGCAGAAGACGAGGCTCTGGCTGTCCCTGGTCATCATGGGTGCCGCCTGCGGGCAGGCCGCCGCCGCGGGCTTCGGCAACAACCCGTCCGCAGCCGTTCTCGGGCAGCCGCTCGACTACGCGGTGCAGCTGCATGTCGATGCCGGTGAAGCGCTGGCGCCCGAGTGCGTCGCCGCCGAAGTGACGCTGGGCGACCGCAGGCTGCCGCCGAACCAGGTGCACGTGGCCGTCGAGATGATCGGCGCCGCGCTGGCGCGCGTGCGCGTCAGCACGTCGATGGCCATCGACGAGCCGGTCGTCGGCGTGCAGGTGCAGGCCGGCTGCGGCAGCCGCGTCACGCGTCGCTTCGTCGTCCTGGCCGACCCCCCTGTCAACGCCAACGGCCCGGCCGCGCCGGCGGCCGCTGCAACGCCCGACCTGGCGCCAGCCCTGCCCGACGCCGCCACCGCCGAGCCTGCCGCCGCGCCGAGCGCTGC
>CAIWPS010000601.1 GCA_903914615.1 uncultured beta proteobacterium
GCCGGGCAGGTCGGCCAGCGCCGACAGCGGCAGCAGGGCGGCGAGCAGCAGCGGGGCCAGGCGGGTCGTGAGCTTCATGAGGCAGGTCCTTTGCTTGGGATGGCGCGGGGTCCGAAGTGGCCCGCGCCCCCACCCAACGCGGCAGCAAGCGCCGGCGGAGGACGCCGGCCGTGCAAAGAACTGTGTCCCGTTGTGCCGCTTCGATGCGGTGGTCTTGACACGTTCTTGATACCCGCCGCGCCACTCTTGACCCCCCATTGACGCCGCGCCGCTCAGCATGACGCCTTGTTCGAGGAGCAAGGCATGGACCTCTTGTACGGTGGCGTGGCGCTGGCGATGTGGCTGGCGGTGTGGGGCCTGGCGCGGGCATGCGCGCGTCTGCAGCGGGGGCGGCCATGAGTTTCTGGACGGGCGTGGCGGCCGCACTGGCGGTGGCGCTGCTGATCTATCTGGTGGCCGTGCTGCTGCGGCCGGAGGACTTCTCGTGACCGCCCCGGGCTGGATGCTGCTGGCGGCCTTCGTGGCGGCCCTGCTGGCGCTCTCGTGGCCGCTGGCGCGCTGGATCGACGCCGTGATGGCCGGCCGCTTCGCGCTGGGCCGGCACATCGAATCGCCGCTGTACCGGCTGGCCGGCGTCGACGCCGGACGCGAGCAGGGCTGGCTGGCCTACGCCACCGGCCTGCTGCTGTTCAACGGCCTGGGCGTGCTCGCGGTCTATGCGCTGCAGCGGCTGCAGGGCGTGCTGCCGCTGAACCCGCAGGCCTTCGGCGCGGTCTCGCCCGACTCGGCCTTCGACACCGCGTTCAGCTTCGTCACCAACACCAACTGGCAGGGCTACGGCGGCGAGTCGACGATGAGCTACCTGACGCAGATGCTGGCGCTGACGGTGCAGAACTTCTTCTCCGCCGCCACCGGCATCGTCGTCGTCATCGTGCTCGTTCGCGGCTTCGCGCGCCACAGCGCGCAGGCCGTCGGCAACGTCTGGGCCGACCTGACGCGCTGCGTGCTGTGGATCCTGCTGCCGCTGTCCTTCGTCTTCGCGCTGGTGCTGGCCGGGCAGGGCGTGATCCAGAACTTCTCGGGCTACGTCGACGCCCACACGCTGGAGCCCGTGACCTGGCAGGCGCCGAAGAACGGCGCCGACGGCCAGCCGCTGAAGGACGACAAGGGCCAGCCCGTCACCGAGGCCAAGACCGAGACGACGCAGAGCATCGCGATGGGCCCGGTGGCCTCGCAGCTGGCGATCAAGATGCTGGGCACCAACGGCGGCGGCTTCTTCAACGCCAACTCGGCGCACCCCTACGAGAACCCGACCGCGCTGTCGAACTTCCTGCAGATGCTCAGCATCTTTGCCATCCCCGCCGCGCTGTGCCTGGTCTTCGGCCGCATGGTCGGCGACCTGCGCCAGGGCTGGGCGGTGTACGCGGCGATGGGCATCCTCTTCGTTGCGCTGGCGATACCGGCCATGGTCTTCGAGCAGCAGGGCAACCCGCTGCTGACACCGCTGGGCGTCGACCAGGTGGCCAGCGCGACCCAGAGCGGCGGCAACATGGAAGGCAAGGAGACGCGCTTCGGCATTGCCGCCTCGGGCCTGTTCGCCACCATCACCACGGCCGCGTCGTGCGGCGCCGTGAACGCGATGCACGACTCCTTCACGCCGCTGGGCGGGCTGGTGCCGCTGGTGCTGATCCAGCTCGGCGAGGTCGTCTTCGGCGGCGTCGGCTCGGGCCTGTACGGCATGCTGGTCTTCGCCATCATGGCCGTCTTCATCGCCGGGCTGATGATCGGCCGCACACCCGAATACCTGGGCAAGAAGATCGAGACCCACGAGATGAAGATGGTGTCCATCGCCATCCTCGTCACGCCGCTGCTGGTGCTGGCGGGCACGGCGGTGGCCGTGCTCACCGAGGCCGGCCGCGCCGGCATCGCCAACCCGGGGGCGCATGGCTTCTCGGAAATCCTCTACGCGCTGTCCTCGGCCGGCAACAACAACGGCAGCGCCTTCGCCGGCCTGTCGGCCAACACGCCCTTCTACAACGTGCTGCTGGCCTTCGTGATGTGGTTCGGCCGCTTCGGCGTCATCGTGCCGGTGCTGGCGATGGCCGGCTCGCTGGCGGCGAAGAAGCGGCTGGCGGTGCACGCCGGCACGCTGCCCACGCACGGGCCGCTGTTCGTGGCCTTGCTGATCGGCACCGTCGTGCTGGTGGGCCTGCTGAACTACGTGCCCGCCCTGGCCCTGGGCCCGGTGGTCGAGCACTTCCAACTCTGGGGTACGAAATGAGCCGCGCCGCGCTTTCGATGTTCGACCCGGCGCTGCTGCGCCCGGCGCTGGCGGATGCCTTGCGCAAGCTCGACCCGCGCGTGCAGTGGCGCAACCCGGTGATGTTCGTCGTCTATGTCGGCAGCGCGCTGACGACGGCGCTGTGCTTCGCCCAGGGCGGGGCGTTCACCATCGCGGTCACGGTATGGCTGTGGTTCACGGTGCTGTTCGCCAACTTCGCCGAAGCGCTGGCCGAGGGCCGGAGCAAGGCGCAGGCGGCCTCGCTGCGCGGGCTGAAGAAGAAGACCATCGCGAAGAAGATCGACAGCCCCGAGGGCACCGCGCGCGACGCGCTGATGTGGCACCCGATGGAGGCCGAAGGCCTGCGCAAGGGCGAACGCGTGCTGGTCGAGGCCGGCGACACGATTCCGGCCGACGGCGACGTCATCGAAGGCGTGGCCTCGGTCGACGAGAGCGCCATCACCGGCGAATCGGCGCCGGTGATCCGCGAGTCGGGCGGCGACTTCTCTGCGGTGACGGGCGGCACGCGCGTGCTGTCGGACTGGATCGTCGTCCGCGTCTCGGTCAACCCCGGCGAGACCTTCGTCGACCGCATGATCGCGATGGTCGAGAACGCCAAGCGCCAGAAGACGCCGAACGAGATCGCGCTGACCATCCTGCTGGTGGCGCTGACCATCGTCTTCCTGGGCGTGGTCGCGACGCTGCTGCCGATGTCCTCGTTCAGCGTCCAGGCCGCCGGCGGCGGCCAGACCGTCGGCCTGGTGACGCTGGTGGCGCTGCTGGTGTGCCTGATCCCGACCACCATCGCCGGGCTGCTCTCGGCCATCGGCGTGGCGGGCATGAGCCGCATGATGCAGGCCAACGTCATCGCCACCTCGGGCCGCGCGGTCGAGGCGGCGGGCGACGTCGACGTGCTGCTGCTCGACAAGACCGGCACCATCACGCTGGGCAACCGCCAGGCCGCGGCCTTCATCGCCGCGCCCGGCGTGCGCGAGTCGGACCTGGCCGATGCGGCGCAGCTGGCCTCGCTGGCCGACGAGACGCCCGAGGGGCGCAGCATCGTCGTGCTGGCCAAGCAGAAGTTCAAGCTGCGCGAACGCGACATCGCGGCGCTGAACGCCCAGTTCGTGCACTTCAGCGCCCAGACACGCATGAGCGGCGTCGACGTGCAGGGCCCGGAAGGCCGCCCGCGCATCCTGCGCAAGGGCGCGGCCGACGCCATCCGCCGCCATGTCGAGTCGCTGGGCGGCAGCATCCCGCAGGCCCTGCTGGCGGCGGTGGACGACGTGGCGCGCCGCGGCAGCACGCCGCTGGTGGTGGCCGACGGCGCGCGCGCGCTGGGCGTGGTCGAGCTCAAGGACATCGTCAAGGGCGGCATCAAGGAACGCTTCGCGGAATTGCGCCGCATGGGCATCAAGACCATCATGGTCACCGGCGACAACCGCCTCACCGCGGCGGCCATTGCCGCCGAGGCCGGCGTCGACGACTTCCTGGCCGAGGCCACGCCCGAGGCCAAGCTGAAGCTCATCCGCGAACACCAGGCCGAAGGTCGCCTGGTGGCGATGACCGGCGACGGCACCAACGACGCCCCCGCGCTGGCGCAAGCCGACGTGGCGGTGGCGATGAACACCGGCACCCAGGCCGCCAAGGAGGCCGGCAACATGGTCGACCTGGACAGCAACCCGACCAAGCTGATCGAGATCGTCGAGACCGGCAAGCAGATGCTGATGACGCGCGGCTCGCTGACCACCTTCAGCATCGCCAACGACGTCGCCAAGTATTTCGCCATCATCCCGGCGGCCTTCGTCGCCACCTACCCGCAGCTGGGCGCGCTGAACGTGATGCACCTGGCCAGCCCGAACTCGGCCATCCTCAGCGCGGTGGTGTTCAACGCGCTGATCATCGTCGTGCTGATCCCGCTGGCGCTGAAGGGCGTGGCCTACCGCGCCGTCGGCGCCGCGGCGCTGCTGCGGCGCAACCTGCTGGTCTACGGGCTGGGCGGGGTCATCGTGCCCTTCATCGGCATCAAGGTGATCGACCTTGCGCTCGTCGCCGCCCATCTCGTCTGAAGGACACCACCATGACCACCACCCCTCTTGCTTCCACCCTGGGCCAGCCGGCCTCCGCGGCCGACGTGCCGGCCCGCCAGGGCCTGCTGCGGCCGGCGCTGGTGCTCTTCATCGGCCTGTCGCTGCTTACCGGCCTGGCCTACCCGGGGCTGGTGACGCTGGCGGCGCGCACGCTGTTCTCGGCGCAGGCCGCAGGCAGCCTGGTGCAGCGCGGCGGCCAGGTCGTCGGCGCGACGCTCATCGCCCAGTCGTTCACGCAGCCCAAATACTTCTGGAGCCGGCCCTCGGCAACCTCCGGCAAGCCCTATGACGCCGCCAACTCCGGCGGCAGCAACCTGGGGCCGACCAACCCGGCGCTGGTGGATGCCGTGAAGGGCCGCGTGGCCGCCCTGCGCGAGGCCGACCCCGGCAACACCGCGCCGGTGCCCATCGACCTCGTCACCGCCTCGGCCAGCGGGCTGGACCCCGAGATCAGCCTGGCCGCGGCCGCCTACCAGGCGGCCCGCGTCGCCCGCGCCCGGGGCGTGCCCGTGGCGCAGGTACAGGCCCTGGTGGCGCAGCACACGCAGGGCGCGCTGCTGGGCTTCATCGGCGAGCCGCGCATCAACGTGCTGGAGCTGAACCTGGCGCTGGATGCCTTGCCGCGGTGATCAGCATGCGAAGATGCCGCGGGGTCGTCACCGCGGGGCTGGGAATTGCTGATCAACTGCGTCGC
>CAIWPS010000602.1 GCA_903914615.1 uncultured beta proteobacterium
CATCGGCCACAGCGACAGCTACGACGCCAGCATCCGCGTGCTCGCCGACGCAGGAATGTCCGATGAAGACCTGTTCTTCGAACTGGCTCTCGAAGATCTGTCGGACGCCGCCGACCTGTTTCGCCCGATCTTCGACGCGACCGACGGTATCGACGGCTGGGTCTCGCTGGAGGTGTCGCCGCTGCTGGCCGGCAACACGGCGCACACCATCCATGCGGCGAACCGGTTGTGCGAGAAGGCCACCAAGGTCAACCTGTTCATCAAGATTCCGGGCACGCCGCAGGGCATAGCGGCGATCGAGCAGGTCGTCTTCGATGGCGTGCCGGTCAACGTCACCTTGCTGTTCTCGCGCGAGCAGGTGCTGGCCGCGGCCGACGCCTATCTGCGCGGCCTGGAGCGGCGGCTGGCGGCCGGTCTGGACCTGAAGGTGGCGTCGGTGCTCTCGCTGTTCGTCAGCCGCTGGGACGTGGCGGTGCAGCAGCAAATGCCCTCGCCGTTCCACAACCGGCTCGGCATCGCCATCGCGATGCGCACCTACAAGGCGCACTGCGAGTGGCTGGCTTCCGAGCGCTGGCAACGGCTCGCGGCCGCCGGTGCGCAGCCGCAGCGCCTGCTCTGGGCCAGCACCGGCACCAAGGACGCGGCCGCAGCCGACACGCTCTACGTGCAGGCGCTGGCCGCACCGGGCACGATCAACACGATGCCCGAGAAGACGCTGCTGGCCTTTGCCGACCATGGCCGCGTCGAAGGTCCGCTGCCCACCGACGGCGGCTACGCCGAGGCCGTGATCGAAGAGTTCCAGCGCGAAGGCCTCGACGTCGGCGCCCTGGCCGCGCGGCTGCAGCGCGAGGGCGTCGATGGCTTCGCGACCTCGTGGCACGCCTTGCTAGGGCGCATACGCGAGAAGCGCGCGGCGCCGGGGCTTGCGCGGTGACGACAGCTGCTTGCGCACCTTCCACGCGGCCTGCCTGGCAGGCGCTCGTGACGCACCATGCGCACATGGGCGGGCGCCACTTGCGCGAACTCTTCGCCGACGATCCCGAGCGCGGCACGCGCTGGACGCTCAGCGCCGCCGGGCTCTACCTGGACTACTCGAAGAACCGCATCGATGACGAGACCATCGCGCTGCTGGTCGAGCTGGCGCGTCACAGCGGCCTGAGCGAGCGCATGGCCGCGATGTTCGACGGCGAGCTGGTCAACGCCACGGAAGGGCGTGCGGCGCTGCACACGGCGCTGCGTGCGCCGGCGAACGAGTCGCTGTGGGTGGACGGCGTCGATGTCGTGGCGCAGGTGCATGCGGTACTGACCCGTATGGCGGCTTTCAGCGAACAGATCCGTAGCGGCACCTGGCTCGGGCATACCGGCTTGCCCATCCGAAACGTGATCAACATCGGCATCGGCGGCTCCGACCTCGGTCCGGTCATGGCGTTCGAGGCGTTGAAGCACTACAGCCAGCGCGGCATCGACCTGCGCTTCGTCTCCAACGTCGACGGCACCGCGCTGGCCGAGGCCACGCGGGGCCTGGACGCCGCGCAGACGCTGTTCATCGTCTGCTCCAAGAGCTTCGGCACGCTGGAGACGCTGACCAACGCGCGGGCTGCGCGCGCGTGGTGTTTGGCCCAACTGGGTGACGAGGCCGCGGTGGCGCGACACTTCGTCGCCGTCTCGAGCAACGCCCGGGCCACAGTCGAATTCGGCATCGCACCCGAGCAGATGTTCCCTTTGTGGGACTGGGTCGGGGGCCGCTACTCGATGGCTTCGTCCATCGGCTTGTCGACCATGATCGCCATCGGCCCGAACCACTTCAACGACATGCTGGGCGGCATGCGGGCGATGGACGATCATTTCCGCCAAGCGCCGGTCGATCGCAACATGCCGGCCCTAATGGGTCTGCTGGCGGTGTGGAACAACGATTTCCTCGGTGCCGCCACCCAGGCCGTGCTGCCCTATGAGCAGTACCTGTCGCGCTTTCCCGCCTACCTGCAGCAGTTGACGATGGAAAGCAACGGCAAGCATGTGATGCGCGACGGACGGCCGATGGGCTGCGAGACGGCACCGGTGGTCTGGGGCGAGCCCGGCACCAACGGCCAGCACTCGTTCTACCAGCTACTGCACCAGGGCACCCGGCTGGTGCCCTGCGACTTCATCGGCTTCGGGCAGAGCCTGAACCCGATGGGCGCGGCGGGTGGTCGGGAAGACCCGCAGCACGACCTGCTGATGGCCAACCTGTTCGCACAGGCCGAGGCACTGGCCTTCGGCAAGACGGCCGAGGCGATCCGCGCGGAAGGCGTTCCCGAAGCCCTGGTGCCGCACCGCGTGTGCGAGGGCAACCGGCCCAGCAACACGCTGTTGGCCCAGCGGCTCACGCCGCACACCCTGGGGGCTTTGGTGGCACTGTACGAGCACAGCGTGTTCACGCAGGGCGTGATCTGGGGCATCGATTCCTTCGACCAGTGGGGCGTCGAACTCGGCAAGGTGCTGGCCGAGCAGACAGCGACCGAACTGGCCGGTGCCGACGATGCGACGTCGAGGCATGACAGCTCGACGCGTGCGCTCATCGAGCGTTATCGCCAGTTGCGTGCGGTCAGGGCTTGAGGCCTGCCATGTCCAGCACCATCACGCCCATCGGCCGCATCAGCCCGCTGGCCGGGAAGCCGGCCACAGCGGCCCAACTCATCGA
>CAIWPS010000603.1 GCA_903914615.1 uncultured beta proteobacterium
ACCCTCATCACGCCGGGGCTGGACCTGTCGGGCAAGTTCGCCAAGACCGGCATCCCGGCGGCCATCGTCACCAAGTTCCTGGTCGAGCACGGCGTGGTGGTCGAGAAGACGGGCCTGTACTCGTTCTTCATCATGTTCACGATCGGCATCACCAAGGGCCGCTGGAACACGCTATTGACCGCGCTGCAGCAGTTCAAGGACGACTACGACAAGAACGCGCCGATGTGGCGCATCCTGCCCGAGTTCTGTGCCGCCTTCCCGAAGTACGAGCGCATGGGCCTGCGCGACCTTTGCCAGAGCATCCAC
Source organism: uncultured beta proteobacterium (assembly GCA_903914615.1). GTDB lineage: Bacteria > Pseudomonadota > Gammaproteobacteria > Burkholderiales > Burkholderiaceae_C > Rubrivivax. Next base: position 307 of record CAIWPS010000603.1, read on the forward strand.
GGCATGTACGCCAAGGGCGACATCGCGCGCCTGACGACCGAGATGTACCTCTCGGACCTGCAGCCGGCGATGAAGCCCAGCGACGCCTTCTCTCACATCGCGCGGCGCACCACCGAGCGCGTGCCCATCGACGATCTCGAAGGCCGCATCACGACCTCGCTGCTCACGCCCTATCCGCCGGGCATTCCGCTGCTCATCCCGGGCGAGCGCTTCAACAAGAAGATCGTCGACTACCTGCGCTTCACGCGCGAGTTCAACGCCGCCTTCCCGGGCTTCGACACCGACGTCCACGGCCTCGTGGAACAGGGCGACGCCGGTCCGGGCCGCACCTACTTCGTCGACTGCGTGGCCGAGCGCTGATCGGCCCGCGACGACCGGCCCGCGCGGCTCATCCGGCGGTGTCGGCGGCGCCGCTCATGGCATTGCTGAAGCCGCCGTCGACATAGGTGATCTCGGCGGTGACGCCCGAAGCCAGGTCCGACAGCATGAAGGCGGCAACGTTGCCGACGTCGTCGATGGTGATGTTGCGGCCTAGCGGCGAGTTCGCCGCGACGATGCCCAGCAGCTTGCCGAAGTCCTTCACGCCCGAGGCGGCCAGCGTCTTGATCGGCCCGGCCGAGATGCCGTTGACGCGGATGCCCTTGCGCCCCAGGCTGGCCGCCAGGTAGCGCACGCTGGCTTCCAGCGAGGCCTTGGCCAGGCCCATGGTGTTGTAGTTGGGCACCGCCAGCTTGGCGCCCAGGTAGCTCAGCGTCAGCAGCGCCGAATTCGGTCGCAGGTAGGGCAGGGCGGCTTTGGCGAGCGCCGGGAAGCTGTAGGCCGAGATGTCGTGGGCGATGCGGAAATTCTCGCGCGACAGGCCGTCGAGGAAGTCGCCGCCGATGGCCTCGCGCGGCGCGAAGCCGATGGCGTGCACGAAGCCGTCGAACTGGCCCCAGGCGCTGCCCAGCTGCTCCATCACGCCGGTGACGTGGGCGTCGTTGCCGACGTCGCATTCGAAGACCAGGCTGGAGTCGAATTCCCTGGCGTATTCGGTGATGCGGTCGCGGAAGCGTTCGCCGACATAGCTGAAGGCCAGTTCAGCGCCCTGGGCGCGGCAGGCACGGGCGATGCCGTAGGCGATGGAGCGGTTGGACAGCACCCCGGTGATGAGGAAGCGCTTGCCGGCGAGAAAGCCCATGGTGTCTCCGTGTGGGGGGTGATGCGGGGTGTGTCGGGGGTGGGGCGGCGGCCGCGATTCTGGCACGCAGTGCGCGCCCGGCCACGCCGGTATTGCCCGTGACAAATGCCCAGGCTATAATCCGGCCTTTCCGGGTAAGGCTGCGTGGGCGGAACATTCCAGCCCATTTTTTTTGCTCGATCGACTCTTGCGCAAGGCCCGTCTTCATCGTTGCATGAAGGCGGCCTGTGCGGGGCGCGGTCCAGGCGGCTCGCCCGGGGGCATGGGCAGAGTTTGCAAGACCGTAGGCGACCCGAGTTTGATCGACACCAGCATCCACCGCAAGGCAGGCAAGCCCGCACCGCGCGCCAAACGCGACAGTGCGGGCGCGCGTGCGCCGCAGCGGTCCGTGCGCGAGGGGCCCGCGAGGCCGGCTCGCCCTGCGGCCGCGGTGCCGACCGGGCCTCGCCTGGGCTGGCGCGAGGCCATCCTGGCCACGGTCACGGGCCTGGGCTACGAGCTGGTGGAAGTCGAACGTGCCCAGCGCGGCCTGCTGCGCATCACCATCGACCGCATGCCCGGCCGCGCCTACCCGCGCCGCCATGGCGACAGCACCGACCTGGACAGCGGCGAATTCATCACCGTCGACGACTGCGAACAGGTGACGCGCCAGCTGCAGTACGCGCTCGAAGTCGAGAACATGGACTACGCCCGGCTCGAGGTCTCCTCGCCGGGGCTGGACCGGCCGCTGAAGAGCGAGGCCGACCTGCAGCGCTTCGCCGGCCACGACGTGCACGTCACGCTGAAGGCGCCATTCCAGGGCCGCAAGGCCTGGAACGGCGTGCTCGAGGCGGGCGCGGAGGGCGGCTGGGCGCTGCGCTTCAAGCAAGGCAAGGTCGAGCAGCAGCTCGCCTTCAAGTGGGACGAGGTGCGCGAGGCGCGCCTGGTTCCGGTGGTCGATTTCAAGGGCCGCAAGCCCAAGGGCCAGCCCTTGGATGGCGGCGAGGCCGGCGCCGCACCCGCAGGGTCGGCTGAGCCGGGCGCAGACGGAGGTTGAGACAAAGATGAATCGCGAAATGCTGATGCTGGTGGATGCCATCTCGCGCGAGAAGACGGTCGATCGCGACGTCGTCTTCGGCGCCGTCGAAGCGGCGCTGGCGCAGGCCACGAAGAAGCTCAACGGCGGCGAGGTCGACATCCGCGTCGCCGTCGACCGCGAGACCGGCGAGTACGAGACCTTCCGGCGCTGGCTCGTCGTGCCCGACAGCGCCGGCTTGCAGAACCCCGACGCCGAGGAACTGCTGACCGAGGCCCTGGACCGCATTCCCGACATCGAGGAAGGCGACTACATCGAAGAGGCCATCGAGTCGCTGACCATCGGTCGCATCGGTGCCCAGGCCGCCAAGCAGGTCATCCTGCAGAAGATCCGCGACGCCGAGCGCGAGCAGCTGCTCAACGACTTCCTGGCCCGCGGCGAGAAGATCTTCGTCGGCACCGTCAAGCGCCTGGACAAGGGCGACATCATCGTCGAGAGCGGCCGCGTCGAAGGGCGCCTGAAGCGCAGCGAGATGATCCCGAAGGAAAACCTGCGCAGCGGCGACCGCGTGCGCGCCTTCCTGATGGGCATCGACCCCACGCTGCGAGGCCCGCAGATCATGCTCAGCCGCAGCGCGCCGGGCTTCATGATCGAGCTCTTCGCGCAGGAGGTGCCCGAGATCGAACAGGGCCTGCTCGAGATCAAGAGCTGCGCCCGCGACCCCGGCAGCCGCGCCAAGATTGCCGTCGTCAGCCACGACCGCCGTGTCGACCCCATCGGCACCTGCGTCGGCGTGCGCGGCTCGCGCGTCAATGCCGTCACCAACGAGCTCGCTGGCGAGCGCGTCGACATCGTGCTGTGGTCCGACGACCCGGCGCAGTTCGTCATCGGGGCGCTGGCGCCGGCCAACGTGCAGAGCATCGTCGTCGACGAAGAGCGCCATGCCATGGACGTCGTCGTCGACGAGGAGAACCTGGCCATCGCCATCGGCCGCGGCGGCCAGAACGTGCGCCTGGCCAGCGAGCTCACGGGCTGGCGCATCAACATCATGACCGCCGAGGAATCGCAGGCCAAGCAGGCCAACGAGAGCGAATCGGTGCGCGCCCTCTTCGTCGACAAGCTCGACGTCGATGCCGAGGTCGCCGACATCCTCATCGCCGAAGGCTTCGCCAGCCTGGAAGAGATCGCCTACGTGCCGCTGCAGGAAATGCTCGAGATCGAGAGCTTCGACGAGGACACCGTGCACGAACTGCGCACGCGTGCCAAGGACGCCCTGCTGACGATGGAGATCAAGAAGGAAGAGCAGGTCGACGAGGTGTCGCAGGACCTGCGCGACCTCGAGGTCGAGGGCCACGGCCTGAGCCCCGAGCTCATCTCCAAGCTGGCCGTGGGCGGCATCCACACCCGTGACGACCTGGCCGACCTGGCCGTCGATGAACTGACCGAGATCTCGGGCATCGACGACGAGCAGGCCAAGACGCTGATCATGAAGGCGCGCGAACATTGGTTCACCGCCTGAGGCGGCGCACCCCCCTGTCGCCCGCCCGCACCGCATACCCGAGGACAACGTACCCATGGCCGTGACCACAGTCGCCCAGTTCGCCGCCCAGCTTGGCCGCCCCACCACGGCGTTGATCGAGCAGCTGCAATCGGCCGGCGTCACCAAGCAATCGCCCGAGGACGCGCTGACGGACGCCGACAAGGAGCGGCTGCTCGAATTCCTGCGCAGCTCGCACGGCACCGCAGCCGGCGCCGAGCGCAAGAAGATCACGCTGACGCGCAAGACCTCGACCGAGATCAAGCAGGCCGATGCCAGCGGCCGTGCCCGCACCATCCAGGTCGAGGTGCGCAAGAAACGCGTCTTCGTCAAGCGCGACGACGCTTCGCCCGCGGTCGAGGAACCGGCCGGCCCCAGCGCCGAGGAACTCGACCTGCAGCGCCGCGAGGAAGAAGCCAGCGCCCAGGCCGAGGCCATCCGCAAGCAGGAAGAGGAACTGGCCGAAGCGCGCCGCGTGCGCGAGGCCGCCGAGCGCGCCGCCCGTGAAGCCGCCGAGGCCGCTGCGGCCGAAGCTGCCGCGCGCGCTGCGGCCGAAGCCGCGGCCGCTGAGGCCGCCGCGGCTGCGGCTGCGGCTGCCATCAAGGCCAAG
>CAIWPS010000604.1 GCA_903914615.1 uncultured beta proteobacterium
CCGGGGAGCACAGCCTGGTGCTGATGGACGAGATCGGCCGCGGCACCAGCACCTTCGACGGCCTGGCCCTGGCCGGCGCCATCGCCACCCAGCTGCACGACCGCAACCGCAGCTTCACGTTCTTCGCCACCCATTACTTCGAGCTCACCGAATTCCCGGCGCGGCACGCAGGCGCCATCAACGTGCACGTCGGCGCCGTGGAGAGCGGCCACGACATCGTATTCCTGCACCAGATCCAGCCCGGCCCGGCCAGCCGCAGCTACGGCGTGCAGGTGGCGCGGCTGGCCGGCATGCCGGCGCCGCTGATCCGCCAGGCCCGGGCGACGCTGGAGGCGCTGGAAGCCAAGGCGCAGTCGGGGCAGGCGCAGGTCGACCTCTTCGCACCGCCGGCGGCCGCGGCGGCCGCCGCCGAGCCTTCGGCCGCCGAGCAGGCACTGACGGCCATCGACCCCGACCGGCTGTCACCGCGCGAGGCGCTGGAGGCCCTTTACAAGCTGCGGGCGCTGCTGTCGCGGCCCGCCTGACGAAGGCCGAGACCGAGGGTCGCACCCGATGTCGGCTGGCTTGACAGTCGGCCGACCACGCAGGCCAGGCCGGGCCTCGCCCGCCAGCCGGAAATCCACAGCCTGCAAGGCCCGGCGGGCTTCTGTGCGCTGCAGGGCACGCAACTTGCACCTTGCCTTCGTCCACGCTCCTTCGCTCAGCCCCATGCCGTATCTGCCCCGCGCCCAAGCCCTCCGCGTCGCCTTCACCTTCCTCCTCACGCTGCTCGGTGCAGTGGGCGGGGCGCGCGCCGACCTCGTCACCGGCGTCTGGGACCCGGCCTACGGCGGTGTCTTCCCGAACCTGGGCTGGCGCGGCAGCGCGGTCTTCAGCATTCCCGGCAGCTGCCTGGCCCAGCCCGACGGCAACGTGGCGAACCTGGCCCCCTGCTCGAACGGGGCCATGACCGTGCTCAGCGCCCAGGTCCAGTTCTACCTGACCACCGACCCGCTGCAGACGACCATCGAGACCCTGAACTTCAGCGGTGCGTCGATGGCCGTGAACTCGATCGACATCGCCAGCCACGCGCTCGAAGGCCTCGACAGCGGCTATTCGGGCTTCATCGCCTCGTCGGTGGCTGAAGCGGGCCGGTTCTTCTCGCTGAATTTCGACCTCGACGGGGCCAAGCTGATCTGGGGCTATTCGGTCGCGGACAACGCCGCCGACAACGAGAACGCCGGGAAGGTGTCGGCCACCAAGGGGGTCATGACCTTCACCGCGGTGCCCGAGCCGGCCAGCCTGGCCCTGGTGGCGGGTGCCCTGCTTGCAGCCGGCCTGGCCACCCGCCGCGGGCGACGCTGAAGGCGCTGCAATACCGCCCGCAACGCCGCCCGCTCAGGCGGCGTTGATCACGCTGGCGCCGGGGCTCGCCGGCGGCTCGAGCATGAGGGCCTGACGCACCGCCTCGGCCAGGTCCCAGCGCCCGCCCTCCTGCCACGCGGTGGCGTAGGCCGACGGCGGGGTGCCTTCGCGCACCTTGCGCAGCAGGGCCTGCCAGCGGGCCTCCAGGCGCGGCGCGCGCGCCACGCCCTGGCGGGCATGCGCGGCGGCCACGGCCGCCTGCAGCCGCACCGCCAGTTCGGTGGCGCCCAGCGCCCAGGCCAGCTCGGCATGGTCTTCCAGCCCGGCGCGCAGGTCCTCGCGCATCTCCGAAGCCCTGAACTCGCGCAGCGCCTCGGCCAGCCGGGCGCCTGCGGGCTCGAGACGCCCCTGCGCCAGTTCGACCTTGCCCAGCCAGCCCAGGGCCTGGGCCTGGCCGCGCTTGTCGCCGTCTTCGTGGCAGATGGTGCCGGCACGGGCCAGGCGCTGGCCGGCGGCGTCGAGCTCGCCACCGAAGTAGGCCAGCTGACCGAGGCCCATCTCGCATTCGCCCTGCACGCCGTGGTAGCCGACCTGCTGCGCCAGCGCCAGCGAGGCCTGCAGCTGCGCGGCGGCGTCGGCATCGTCGCCGGCGAAGAGGCTGATCTGGCCCAGGTGCAGCAGCGCGATGGCTTCGCCGACGCGCTCGCCGATCTCGCGGAACAGGCGCAGCGCCTCCTGCTCGCCTTCGCGGGCACCGGCGATGTCGCCCGCCGCGAGCCGCGCCAGCGACAGCGTGGACAGCGTGGCGGCGATGGAGAAGCGATCGCCCAGCGGCCGCCGCAGCGCCAGGCACTGCTCCAGCATCTGCCGCGCGGGCACGTGGTCGGACTGGCTCTGCGCCAGCGCCGCGCCGACGTACAGGGCATGCGCCTGCGCCAGGTCGGAGGCCTGGATGGCCGGCATCGCCAGCGCCGCGGCCACGGCGCTGCGGCCCTCGGTGCAGTAGCCGCGCAGGATCCAGAAGCGCTGCATCGCCACCGCCAGCTTGACGGCGATGAAGGGGTCGGTACCGCCCTTCAGCGCCAGCGCCAGCGCCGCGCGCAGGTTGTCCAGGTCGGTCTCGACGCGGGCGATCCACTGCGCCTGCTCGGGGCCCTTGAGGCCGTCGCGCGCGGCCTTGGCGAAGGCGAAGAAGTGCTCGCAGTGGAGGGCCGCCACGTCGGCCGCCTCGCCGGCCAGGCGCAGTTTCAGCGTCGCATAGTCGCGGATGGTTTCCAGCATGCGGTAGCGCATGCCCTCGTCGCGCTCCTCGGCCATCAGCAGCGACTTGTCGGCCAGCGAACCCAGCAGGTCCAGCATGTCGTCGGGGTGCAGCGGCTCGTGGCCGCACACCGCCTCCACGGCAGCGAGCGAGAAGCCGCCGGCGAACACGCTCAGGCGCGCCAGCAGCTGGCGCTCGGGCTCGCCCAGCAGTTCGTAGGACCAGTCGACCAGCGCCTGCAGCGTCTGCTGGCGTTCGAGCAGCACGCGGCCGCCGCCGGTGAGCAGGCGGTAGCGGTCCTTCAGCCGCACGTTGATCTCGGGCACGGTGAGCGTGCGCACGCGCGCCGCCGCCAGCTCCAGCGCCAGCGGTATGCCTTCCAGCCGCGACACCAGCTCGGCCAGCGCCGGGGCCTCGCGCTCGGTGACGGCAAAGGCCGGGCGGTGCGTGCGCGCGCGGTCGACGAAGAGCCGCACGGCCGTCGACCGCAGCAGCCCCTCGACGCCGGCATCGCGCTCGGGCAGCGGCAGCGGCAGCACGGCATAGGCCTGCTCGCCGGGCACGTGCAGCAGTTCGCGGCTGCTGGCCAGGATGCGCACCTGCGGCGCCGCGCGCAGCACGGCATTGGCGACCTCGGCCGCCGGCTGCAGCAGGTGTTCGCAGTTGTCGACGATGAAGAGCACGCGCCGCGACTTGAGGTGGCTGCACAGCGTCTGCAGCAGCGGCGTGCCGGGCTCTTCCGACACGCCGAGCACGCGCGCCGCCTCGTGGACGACGAGCGCGCCGTCGCGGATGGGCGCGAGGTCGACGAACCAGACGCCGTCGGGAAAGTCGTGCATGACCTCGGCCGCCACCTGCAGCGACAGCCGCGTCTTGCCCAGCCCGCCCATGCCCAGCAGCATCAGCAGCCGCGTGTGCGCCATCAGCGCCCTGACCTCGGCGAGCTCGCGCTCGCGGCCGACGAAGGAGGTCAGCTGCTGCGGCAGGTTGTTCGGGATCTCGCGCACCGGCACCCAGCGCTCGCCGGCCTTGACGACGCGCCAGACCTTCTCGCTGTCGGGCGGCGGGTTGCCGGCCTGGTCGGGCGCGCCGGGCTCGAACAGCTCCACCGGCTCCGACAGGCCCTTCATCATCCAGTGGCCCAGCGAACGGGTGACGGCGCCTGCATCGGGCAGGCCGGCGCGCGCCTCGGGCGTGAGCAGGATCTGGCCGCCGGCGGCCAGCGACATCACGCGCGCCGTGGTCGGCTTGGCCAGGCCGTCGACCTCCAGCGGCTTGGCGCCGCGGGCCACGTCCTCGGCGCTGTTCTGGCGCAGGATGACGGCACCGACGTGCAGCCCGGCACGTGCCTGCAGCGCCACCGGCAGCGTCGCCAGCCCCTGCAGGTAGGCGCGCGCATAGCCCAGCGCGTCGGCCGCGGCGTCGAACATCAGCAGCATGCCGTCGGTCTTGTCGATCTCGCGCCCGCGCCAGGCCGGCAGCAGGTCGCGCGCCATGCGGTCGTGGGCTGCCCACAGCGCCGCCGTCGCGCCGTCACCGAGCTGCTCTGACAGCTTGGTGCTGTCGACGACATCGGTCAGCAGCAGGGCGCGTATTTCGCTCATCGGGGTGGTCAGGCGGGGTCTCGTTCATCCGGGGCCGGCACGGACGCAGCGCGGATTGTCCGCGCTTCGCCGCCAGCGACCCCGGCGGCGGTGCTGCTAACCTTGCCGGCCTTCCACTGTCCGGTTGACACCATGACCTACTGCGTCGGCATCCGCCTCAACGCCGGCCTCGTCTTCCTGTCCGACTCGCGCACCAACGCCGGCCTGGACGCGATCAGCACCTTCCGCAAGATGATGATCTACGAGCAGCCCGGCGAGCGCTTCATGGTCATGCTCTCGGCCGGCAACCTGAGCATCAGCCAGAGCGTGCGCGAGCTGCTGCAGGTGGAGAAGATCGACAACGGCGACAAGGAACCGCTGACGATCTGGAATGCGAAGAGCATGTTCGACGCCACCCGCGTGCTCGGCGCCACGGTGCGCCGCGTCTACGACCAGGACGGCCCGTCGCTGAAGCAGGCCGGCGTGGACTTCAACGCCAGCATGATCTTCGGCGGCCAGATCAAGGGCGAGGCGATGCGCCTGTTCCTGGTCTACTCGGCCGGCAACTTCATCGAGGCCACGCGCGAGACCTGTTTCTTCCAGGTCGGCGAAAGCAAGTACGGCAAGCCCATCCTGGACCGCGTGCTGACCCCCGCCACGCCGCTGGACGAGGCCGCCAAGTGCGCGCTGGTGTCGATGGACAGCACGCTGAAGTCCAACCTCAGCGTCGGCCTGCCGCTGGACCTGCTGGTCTACCAGGAAGGGCGCTTCCAGTCCGACCAGCATGCCTGCCTGGACGACCGCAACCCCTACTTCCAGATGATCCACACCACCTGGGGCCAGCGCCTGCGCGAGGTCTTCGAAGGCATCGACGACCCGCGCTGGGACGGCGGCGATGCCACCCACCCGCTGATGGTCAAGAGCCAGCGCTTCGAGCCGATGCGCAAGATCACCAACCCGGGCGAGCGCATCGTTTGAACGTCAGCCCCCACGCTCACGTCGTTCGCCGCCCCCCGAGGGGCCGCTTGCAGCGGACCGGCAGAGCCGGATCCGCGCAAGGCCTTGGCCTGCATTGATCAGGCGACCGCCGCGTGACGAACCAGGGCGTGATCGCCTTCAGCCACGCCAACGGCTTTCCGGCCGGCACCTACCGGGTGCTGTTCGAGGCCTGGCGCCAGGCCGGCTGGCGCGTCGTCGCCATCGACAAGTACGGCCACGACCCCGCCTACCCGGTCAGCAACAACTGGCCGCGGCTGCGCGACCAGCTGATCGACTTCATCGAGCGCGAGAGCCCGGGCCGGCCGGTGCACCTCGTCGGCCATTCGATGGGCGGCTACCTCAGCCTGCTGGCGGCAAGCCGGCGGCCGGCGCTGGTGCGCGGCGTGGTGCTGCTCGACGCCCCGGTGGTGGCCGGCTGGCGCGCCCACAGCCTGCATGCGCTGAAGCTGTCGGGCCTGATGAAGCGCTACTCGCCCGGCCGCGTCTCGGCGCGCCGGCGCTGGCAATGGCCGTCGCCCGAGGCGGCTTGGGACCACTACGCGGCCAAGGCGGCCTTCGCGCGCTGGGCACCCGAGGTGCTGCGCGACTACCTGGCCTGCGGCACCGAGGCCGACCCCGCGGTGCCCGGCGGCGTGCGGCTGGCCTTCCGGCGCGAGGTCGAGACCGCCCTCTACAACACCCTGCCCCACGACCTGATGCGCAGGCTGCGCCGGCACCCGCCGGGCGCCCCCATCGCTTACCTGGGCGGCACGCGCTCGGCCGAAGGGCGCCAGGCCGGCCTGGCGGCGACCCGGGCGCTGGTGCAGGGGCGGCTGGCCTGGATCGAAGGCACCCACCTGTTCCCGATGGAGCGGCCGCAGGAAACCGCCGCGGCGGTGCTGGCCGTGCTGGCGGACATGCCGGCTGTCGTGGCTGCCTGACCTAGGTCAAGCGCGCTGGCGCGAGGCCTGCTTAGGCTTGCATCATGGGCGGCGGTGCTGTCGTCATCACCGTCGAATCCCCTCCACGATGCCACTGAACGCCCGATCCCTTCCCTGCCCCACCGCCCCGCGGGCGCGCCGCGCATGAACGCCGCCCGCCTGGCCGACTGCGCCCTGCGGCTGTGCTCGGCCGCCATAGAAGTGGCACCGCTGCCGCCCGAACGCCTGCTGGCGCTGGGCGGCGAGCCGGCAGCGGCCTTCATCGCGCCGGGCGGCGACGCCTGGGTCGGGCTGGGCGCCGCGCGCTGGCTGGAACCGGGCAGCGCCGACGCCTCGCCGCTGTGGGAAGGCCTGCTCGACGAAAGCCCGCAGGCCCCGGCGCCGGCGGCCCTGGGCGCCCTGCCGTACGCCGCCGACGAAACCCCCGATGCGCTCTGGCAGGGCCTGATGCCCGGCGGGCTGATGCTGCCCGAGCGGCTGTACGTGCAGCAGGGCGGCCGCGCCTGGTGGCGGCTGACGCTGCCGCTGGCCGAGGCCGGCAGCCTGCGCGCCCGCCTGGCGCAGGAGCGCCGCACGCTGGCGTCCCTGGCCGCCGACGAAGCCCGGCCGCTGGCGGCCCTGCACGCGCTGGGCGCAGGCGGCGCCCCGGCGCTGTACGCGCAGGCGGTGGCGCAGGCCGTCGCGCGCATTGCCGGCGGCGAACTCATCAAGGTCGTGCTGGCCCGCCGCGGCGCCTGTGCCTTCGACAGCCCGCCGGCGCCGGCCGCCATGCTGGCGCGCCTGTCGGCCCGCCACCCCGACTGCGTGCGCTACGCCTGGCGCCGCGGCCCCAAGACCTGGCTCGGCGCGACGCCCGAGACGCTGGTGCGCCTGGACGGCCGGGCGCTGCGCACGCAGGCCCTGGCCGGCACCCGCCCCAGCGCGCTGGCCGACGAACTGCTGCACTCGGCCAAGGACCGCCACGAGCACGCCATCGTGGTGCAGGCGCTGCGCGGGGCCATCGGGCCGCTCACCGACGCGCTCTCGCCGCCGCGCGAACCCGAGCTGCTGCGGCTGCGCGGCCTGGCCCACCTGCACACCCCGATCAGCGCCACGCTGCGCGCCGATGTCGACTTCCTGCGCCTGGTGCAGGCGCTGCACCCCACGCCGGCGGTCTGCGGCCTGCCCGCCGACCGCGCCGCGGCGCTGCTGCGCGCGCTCGAGCCCGAGCCGCGCGGCCTGTATGCCGGGCCTTTCGTCCGCCTGTCGCCCGAAGGCGGCGGCCATGCCGTGGTGTCCTTGCGCGGCGCCGTCGTCGAAGGCCGCATCGCCGTGCTGCCGGCGGGTGCGGGCATCGTCGCCGGCTCCGACGGCGCGGCCGAGCTCGCCGAGACGCAGGTCAAGCAGGCCAGTGTGCTCGACGCCTTCCGGGCCGCCGATTGAGCCGCGCCGCCGACGACCTGCACAGCGCCTGGGCGCGGCTGTTTGCGCTGGCGCTGGCGCAATGCGGGGTGGCGCAGGCCGTCGTCAGCCCGGGCTCGCGTTCGACGCCGCTGGCGCTGGCGCTGGCGGCGCAGATGCCGACGACGGTGTTCCACGACGAGCGCGTCGCCGCCTTCTTCGCCCTCGGCCAGGCGCGCGCCAGCGGCCAGCCCAGCGTGGTGCTGGCAACCAGCGGCAGCGCCCCCGGGCACTGGCTGCCGGCGGCGATGGAAGCGCACGAAGCCGGGCTGCCGCTGCTGCTGCTCAGCGCCGACCGGCCCTGGGAAGTGCAGCAGGCGCAGGCCTCGCAGACCGTCGACCAGACGCGCTTGTTCGGCGCCTTCGCCAACGCGTATTTCGAACTCGGCCTGCCCGACGCCCACGCCGCCGCGCTGCGCGCCGTGCCGCGCATCGCCGCCCAGGCGGTGCTGGCCACGACCTGGCCGCAGCCGGGCGCGGTGCAGGTCAACGCCCATTTCCGCAAGCCGCTGGAACCGCAGCCCAGCGACGGCCGCGAGCCCTGGCGGCCGCGGCTGGACGCGGTGCTGCACCAGGGTGCGCCGCTCATCGTGCCG
>CAIWPS010000605.1 GCA_903914615.1 uncultured beta proteobacterium
AGCGCTACGGCCGCATCATCAACATCACCTCGGTGGTGGGCGCCATCGGCAATGCCGGCCAGGCCAACTACGCCGCGGCCAAGGCCGGCGTGGCCGGCCTGACGCGGGCGCTGGCGCGCGAGCTCGGCAGCCGCAACATCACCGTCAACTGCGTCGCCCCCGGCTTCATCGCCACCGACATGACGCACGGCCTGCCCGAAGCTGCCAAGACCGCGCTGCTGGCACAGATCCCGCTGGGCCGTCTGGGCAGCGCCGAGGAAGTGGCGCACGCGGTGCAGTTCCTGGCCAGCCGCGAGGCCGGTTACATCACCGGTACCGAGCTGCATGTCAATGGCGGCATGCACATGGCCTGAGCGCCGCAGCGAAAGCAGAAATCCGGTCCTGGCCCCGCCGGTAGAATCGCGGGCTGTTTGAACCGTCCCCACTCCTGGAGGAGTCATGAGCGATATCGAAGCGCGAGTCAAGAAGATCATTGCCGAACAACTCGGCGTACCCGAATCCGACGTCACCAACGAGAAAGCCTTCGTGGCCGATCTCGGTGCCGACTCGCTGGACACCGTGGAACTGGTGATGGCGCTCGAGGACGAGTTCGGGATCGAGATCCCCGACGAGGAAGCCGAGAAGATCACCACCGTGCAGCTCGCGATCGACTACGCGAGCAGCCACCAGAAGGCTTGACGGCCTGATGTCCCGGCGTCGCGTCGTCGTCACCGGCCTCGGGCTCGTGAGCCCGGTGGGCAACACGGTGGCCGAGGGCTGGGCCAACCTGGTGGCCGGCCGATCGGGCATTGCGGCCATCACCAAGTTCGACGCCTCGGCCTTTTCCTGCCGCTTTGCAGGCGAGGTCAAGGGCTTCCGGATCGAGGACTACATCCCCGCCAAGGAAGCCCGCCACATGGACACCTTCATCCATTACGGCATGGCGGCGTCGATCCAGGCGGTACAGGACGCCGGCCTGCCGCATGGCGAGACCCTGGGCGAGGAAGCCGCCGAGCGCGTGGGCTGCCTGATCGGCTCGGGCATCGGCGGCCTGCCGATGATCGAGCAGACCGAGGACGAGTACCGCGCCCGCGGCCCGCGCCGAATCTCGCCCTTCTTCGTGCCGGCCTCGATCACCAACATGATCTCGGGTCACGTCTCGATCAATTACGGCTACACGGGGCCGAACATGGCCATCGTGACGGCCTGCACCACCGGTCTGCACTGCATCGGCGAGGCTGGCCGGCTGATCGAGTACGGCGATGCCGACGTGATGATCGCCGGCGGTGCCGAGGCCACCATCTCGCCGCTGGGCGTGGGCGGGTTCGCCGCGGCGCGCGCGCTGTCGGTGCGCAACGACGACCCGGCCACCGCGTCGCGGCCATGGGACCGTGACCGCGATGGCTTCGTCCTCGGCGAAGGCGCCGGCGTGCTGGTGCTCGAGGAATACGAACACGCCAGGCGCCGCGGCGCAAGGATCTACGCCGAGCTCGCAGGCTTCGGCATGGGTGCCGATGCCTTCCACATGACCGCGCCCAACGTCGACGGCCCCAAGCTCAGCATGAAGGAGGCGCTGCGCAACGCAGGTGTCAATGCTTCCGAGGTGCAGTAACACAATGCCCAC
>CAIWPS010000606.1 GCA_903914615.1 uncultured beta proteobacterium
AGCCGCGCCTGCTGGTCGGCATCGGCCTGCGGCACGCGCAGCCAGGTGCGCGGCGGCGGTGCCGGCAGTTCGGCCACGCGCAGGGCACGCAAGGCGGGCGCGCTGGCGGCCTGCGCCGCCTGCGCCGCTTCGGCCTCGGTGCGCGTGCCATGGCGCGACAGCGCCAGCGCACCGGCCAGATCGGCCGGGGCCGAAGCCGCCGACAGCACGTCGAAGGGCAGGCCGGCCTTGCGCAGTTCGTCCTCGCGCGCGCGCCGCTGCGCCGCGTCGGCGGCGCGCGGCAGGTACAGCAGCCACAGCGGCGGCGGCGCGGCCAGCTCGCGCTGCAACGCGCCTTCGGGCAGCTGCGCCGGCGTCAGCGCGGCCTCGGCGGCGGGCAGTTCGGCAGCGGTCAGCGGGCCGGCTTCCAGGCACACCGCGGCGGCCGCGCGGGCGGCGCTGACGGCCGCGCTGGCGGCCTGCGGCGGCAGCACCTTGACGGCCTCGGGGTGGACCTGCAGCGCGAGCCGCTCGGGCTCGCGCTCGCCCTGGTGCGGGGGCGGGAAGGCGGGCGCGAGCCAGCCGCGGGCCCAGCCGAAGAACAGCAGGTTCGCCAGCAGCAGCGCGGCCACCAGCCCGCGCAGCATCAGGCCGCCCCAGGCTGCAGGCGCACGCTCACCTCGCCGCTGACGAGGTGGTGCAGGCCGCCGGCGCGCACGCGCAGTGCGCCGCGCGCGTCCACGCCTTCGGCCACGCCCTCGGGCAGTTCGGCCAGAGTGGTGGTGACGTTCTGGCCGCGCAGCAGGTCGCGCCGCGCGAAGGCGGCGCGCTGCGGTGCGAAGCCCTCGGCCTCGAAGCGCCGCAGCGCCTGCACCAGCGGCGGCGCGATGCAGGCCAGCACGGCCGGCGCGCTGGCCCCGGGGTCGATCTCCTGCAGGCAGCCATAGCCGTGGGACAGGCCGGCGATGGCCTGCGGCAGCACGTTCAGGCCGACGCCGACGACGCACATGCGGCGCCGGCCGACGCTGACGGTCTCGATCAGGATGCCGCCCAGCTTGCGCCCGCGGCCGGGGCCGTCGGCGAGCCAGAGGTCGTTGGGCCACTTCAGCGCGATGCGCGGCTCGGCGTCGGGCTGCTCGTCGGCCAGCGGGTCCAGGGCCTCGGCCAGCGCCAGGCCCACGGCCAGCGACAGCCCGGACCAGTCGATGGGCGCCAGCGGCAGCGCCAGCGAGAAGGTCAGCGAGGCGCCGGCGCTGGCCACCCAGTCGCGGCCGAGGCGGCCGCGCCCGCGCGTCTGGTGCTCGGCCACCAGCAGGCAGGGCTGGATGTCGACGACGCGGCGGCCGTAGGGCGTGCGTTCGTCGCGGCTCAGCGTGTCGAGTTCGCCCGGGCGCGTCACCGGGGCGTCGTGCTGGCCGGCGCTGTCGCGCGCACGCTCGAGCAGCCGCGTGTTGGTCGACTCGCAGCGCGCCACCACCTCCACCGAGATGCCGGGCAGCAGCGGCTCCAGCCGCGCCCACAGCGCATCGGCGCCCCAGTGCAGGTGCTGCTGGACTTCGGTCATGGCGCCGGCCGCACCTGCCGCGACTTCGGCGACCGCGGCGACTTCGGCGCCAGCATGGTGTGGCGGCAGGCCGGGCTGCCGCAGCGGCAGGCGTATTCGCGCTTCAGCTTGGGCGTGTGGCGCTCGTCGATGACGAGGCCGTAGTCGTAGAACAACTCCTCGCCGGGCTGCAGGTCGCGCAGGGCCTTGATGAAGACGCGGGTGTCGCCGCGGGCGTCGATGACCTCGTCGGCCTGGCAGTTGGGCTCGCAGGCGTGGTTGATCCAGCGCGCCGCGTTGCCGCCTTCCTTGGCGTCGATGACGTGGCCGTCGTCGATGTGGAAGTAGAAGGTGTGGTTGGGGTCGCTGGGGTCGTGCGGGTGGCGGCGCAGCGCCTCTTTCCAGGTGATGACGGCGCCCTTGTATTCGATGATGCGTTCGCCGGCGGCGATGGGCTTGAGCGCGAACACGCCCTTGCCGTGGACGCCGCTCCTGCGCACCTGGATGCGCCGTGCATCTCGCGGTGCCGCGGGCGCGGCGGGGCGTCGTGACACGCGGGTGGCTTGCGGGGTCTTGGCCATTCGGTACATTGAAATCGTACGAGCGCGCGCGTGTGTGCGCGAGAGTGGCGGCATTGTAGGCACGGCCCGTGGGCAACCCCGGCCCGCGCCGCGGCCGCCAGAATCAGGCACAGCCCCGGGCCGAGTCCGGGCACAGGACACCATGAGCAAAACCATCATCATTGCCGAGAAGCCGAGCGTGGCGCAGGACATCGTGCGCGCTCTCACCCCCGTGGCCGGCAAGTTCGAGAAGTTCGCCGAGCACTTCGAGAACGAGCAGTACGTGGTCACCTCGGCGGTCGGCCACCTGGTCGAGATCAAGGCGCCCGAGGAATACGACGTCAAGCGCGGCAAGTGGAGCTTCGCGAACCTGCCGGTGGTGCCGCCGCACTTCGACCTGGCGCCCATCGACAAGGCCAAGACGCGGCTGAACGCGGTCGTCAAGCTGGTCAAGCGCAAGGACGTGACCGCGCTGATCAACGCCTGCGACGCCGGGCGCGAGGGCGAGCTGATCTTCCGCCTCATCGTGCAGTACGCGCAGGACAGCGAGAAGAAGCCCACCGTGAAGCCGGTGCAGCGCCTGTGGCTGCAGAGCATGACGCCGCAGGCCATCCGCGACGGCTTCGCGCAGCTGCGCAGCGACGCCCAGATGCAGGGCCTGGCCGACGCCGCGCGCAGCCGCTCGGAAGCCGACTGGCTGGTGGGCATCAACGGCACGCGGGCGATGACGGCCTTCAACTCGCGCGACGGCGGCTTCTTCCTCACCACCGTGGGCCGCGTGCAGACGCCCACGCTGTCGATCATGGTCGAGCGCGAGGAGAAGATCAGGAAGCACGTGCCGCGCGCCTACTGGGAGATCAAGGCCACCTTCGACGCCGTCGCCGGCCAGTACGAGGGCAAGTGGTTCGACCCGAAGTGGAAGAAGAACCCCGACGATGCGGAAGCGCGCGCCGACCGCCTGTGGACCGCGGCCGAGGCCGAGGCCATCGGCGCTGCGGTGCGCGGCCAGCCCGCCACCGTCACCGACGAGGCCAAGCCCAGCAGCCAGGCCAGCCCGCTGCTCTACGACCTGACGACCCTGCAGCGCGAGGCCAACGGCCGCTTCGGCTTTTCCGCCAAGACCACGCTGTCGATCGCCCAGGCGCTGTACGAGAAGCACAAGGTGCTGACCTACCCGCGGACGGACTCGCGGGCGCTGCCCGAGGACTACCTGGCCACGGTGAAGGAGACCTTCGGCATGCTCGCCAAGGAAGACCTGCCGGGGCCGCTGCGCGAACTCTCGGCGCATGCGAAGAAGGGCCTGAAGGAAGGCTACGTCAAGCCCAGCAAGCGCGTCTTCGACAACGCCAAGGTCTCAGACCACTTCGCCATCATCCCGACGCTGCAGCCGCCGAAGTCGCTGACCGAGATCGAGCTGAAGCTCTACGACCTGGTCGTCAAGCGCTTCCTGGCGGTGTTCTATCCGTCGGCCGAGTTCATGGTGACGACGCGCATCAGCAAGGTGGTGAATGCGGACCAGGAACATGTCTTCCAGACCAACGGCAAGGTGCTGGTGAATGCCGGCTGGCTGGCCGTCTACGGCAAGGAAGCGCAGGACGACGACGCCAACCTGGTCGCCGTCGCGCCTGGCGAGCAGGTGCGCACCGAGGACGTGGCCGTGAATGCGCTGAAGACCAAGCCGCCGGCGCGCTACACCGAGGCCACGCTGCTGAGCGCGATGGAAGGCGCGGGCAAGCTCATCGACGACGAGGAACTGCGCGAGGCCATGCGCGAGAAGGGCCTGGGCACGCCGGCCACGCGCGCGCAGACCATCGAGGGGCTGATCGCCGAGAAGTACATCCTGCGCGAAGGCCGCGAACTCGTGCCCACGGCCAAGGCCTTCCAGCTGATGACGCTGCTGCGCGGCCTGGCCATCGAGGACCTGACCAAGCCCGAGCTCACCGGCAACTGGGAATACCAGCTCGCCGAGATGGAGCACGGCCGCCTGAAGCGCGAGGTCTTCATGGCCGAGATCGCGAAGATGGCCGAGCGCATCGTTCGCAAGGCCAAGGAATACGACCGCGACACCATCCCCGGCGACTACGCCACGCTGGCCGTGCCCTGCCCCAACTGCGGCGGCGTGGTGAAGGAGAACTACCGCCGCTTCGCCTGCGCCGGCGCATCAGGCAACGAAGAGGGCTGCGGCTTCTCGATCACCAAGATCCCGGCTGGCCGCGCCTTCGAGACCGCCGAGGCCGAGGCCTTCATCCGCGACCGCAAGATCGGCCCGCTGGAGGGCTTCCGCTCCAAGGCCGGCTGGCCCTTCACGGCCGAGCTCAAGCTGGTGCACGACGACGAGATCAAGAACTGGAAGCTGGAGTTCGACTTCGGCGACGACGCCAAGCTGGGCGAAGGCGACGGCGAGCCGGTGGACTTCAGCGGCCAGGAAAGCCTGGGGCCCTGCCCCAAGTGCAAGGGCCATGTCTACGAGCACGGCAGCAACTACGTCTGCGAGCACAGCGTGGGCGCGCCCGTGACCTGCGACTTCAAGACCGGCAAGATCATCCTGCAGCAGCCGGTGCCGCGCGAAGAGGTGCAGAAACTGCTGGCCACCGGCAAGACCGGCCTGCTGGAGAACTTCGTCAGCAACAAGACGCGGCGCAAGTTCAAGGCCTTCCTGGCCTACGACGCCAAGGAAGGCCGCGTGAGCTTCGAGTTCGAGCCGCGCGCCGCGCGCGTGCCGGCGAAGAAGGCGGCGGCGAAGAAGGCCGCGGCCTGAGCCTGCCGTGAGCGCGGACTGGCCCTGCCTGTCCGCGCGCGAGGGCGGTTGCCTGCTGCTCGTGGCCGTGTCGCCCAAGGCCCGGCGCACCGGCGCCGACGGCCTGCACGACGGCTGCCTGCGCGTGCGCCTGGCCGCGCCGCCGGTGGACGGCAAGGCCAACGCGCAGTTGCTGGACTGGCTGGCGCGCGAGCTGCGCCTGCCCCAACGCGGCGTGCGCCTGGCGCGTGGCGACTCGGCGCGGCGCAAGCAGATCGAGATCGACGCCCCGCCCGCGGCCGTGGCGGCCTGGCTGGCGCTGTGCGTGCCCGGCCCCTGAGCGGCCGCGCCGGTTTGCGACAATCCGGCCCACCATGAACCCCAACGACCTGCCTGCCTACATGGCCCACGTGGGCGCCGCCGCACGCGCCGCGGCCGGCGCGATGGCCGCCGCCAGCACGGCCGCCAAGGACCAGGCATTGCGTGCGCTGGCACGCCGGCTGCGCAGCGCCGGCCCCGCCCTGCAGGCGGCCAACGCGCGCGACCTCGACGCCGCCCGCGCGGCGGGGCTCGCGCCGCCGCTGGTCGACCGCCTGAAGCTCACGCCGCAGACCATCGAGACGGTGGCCCAGGGCTGCGAGCAGATCGCCGCCATGGCCGACCCGGTGGGCGAGATCAGCGAGCTCAAGCGCCGCCCCAGCGGCATCGCCGTCGGCCGCATGCGCGTGCCGCTGGGCGTGTTCGCGATGATCTACGAGAGCCGGCCCAACGTCACCATCGAGGCCGCCTCGCTGGCCATCAAGAGCGGCAACGCGGCCATCCTGCGCGGCGGCTCGGAGGCCCTGCACTCCAACCTGGCGCTGTGGGAGGTGGTGCAGGCGGCGCTGGTCGAGGCCGGCCTGCCGGCCGATGCGGTGCAGCTGATCCAGACCACCGACCGCGCCGCGGTCGGCCGCCTGATCACGATGCCCGGGTCGGTCGACGTCGTGATCCCGCGCGGCGGCAAGGGCCTGATCGAACGCATCACCGCCGAGTCCAGGGTGCCCGTCATCAAGCACCTGGACGGCAACTGCCATGTCTACGTCGATGCCGAGGTCGACCTCGACCTGGCGGTGAAGGTCACCGACAACGCCAAGACGCAGAAATTCAGCCCCTGCAACGCCGCCGAGTCGCTGCTGGTGCATGCAGCGCAGGCCGCGGCCTTCCTGCCGCGCATCGGCGACGTCTTCGCCGCCAATGGCGTGGAGATGCGCTGCTGCGCCCGCGCCGCGGCGCTGCTGGGGCCGCGGCCCGGCGTCGTGCGCGCCAGCGAGGCCGACTGGGACACCGAGTACCTG
>CAIWPS010000607.1 GCA_903914615.1 uncultured beta proteobacterium
AGCACGGCCGAGAAGGCCAGCGTTTGCGTGTTCGTGAGCTCGCCCTTGGCGGTGGGTCGCCAGGCGGTGCGGAGCATGCGGCGGTCGATGTGCTGCTCGACGATGCAGTTGAAGGCCGCTGCGGCCGCGGCCACCAGCCAGATGCCCAGCGTGGCCGCCCCAGCCAGCCGCAGGTCGGGCCAGCCCGGTTGCGCCAGCAGCATGCCGATGAGGGCGCAGAAGACGATCAGCTGCACCACGCGCGGCTTGGTCAGCGCGTAGAACTGGGCCCAGCGTGACACCGAGGGGCTGGGAGCGGCAAGGGTCTGGGCCATGGAAGGGCGTGATTCTAGGCAGCCAGGGCCCTGGAACCGGTGCGGGGCAACGCACGCCGTGACGCGCTGCGCGCCAGCAGCAGCACCAGCGTAACGAGCAGCAGCGCCGCACCGGCCGTGTGGGCCAGCGCCGCCACCAGCGGCCAGCCGAGCACGACGTTGGAAAGGCCGCTGGCCAGTTGCGCCAGCAGCAGCAGCGCCAGCGTGGCGCCGAAGCGGCGCTGCGAGGCATCGGCCTGCTGCCACAGCTGCCAGGCCAAGGCGCCCACGGCCAGCGCCACCACCGCCGCGAAGGTGCGGTGGGCCAGGTGGATGGCCACCAGGCTCTCGATCGTCAGGCCGCCCTCGCCGAGCCCGCGCAACAGCGTGAAGCCGGTGGCGAAGTCCGCCGGCGGCCACCACTGGCCGCGGCACAGCGGGAAGTCGGTGCAGGCCAGCACCGCATAGTTGCTGCTGACCCAGCCGCCGAGAGCGATCTGCATCACCAGCAGCGCCAGCGTCGCCGCCACGGCCTTGCGGCCCGGGGACGCCAGGACCAGCGGCCGGTCGCGGAACGCCGCATGCTGCAGCGCCAGCAGCGCCAGCAGGCCCATCGCGCCCAGCAGGTGCAGGGTGACCACGGCGGGGTAGAGCTTGAGCGTCACGGTGTACTTGCCGAACAGGCCCTGCACGACGACCCACGCCAGCGTTGCTGCCGGCCACAAGGGCGAATGCGGCAGCCGCGCCTTCTCGCGCCAGCTCACCGCCGCCATCACCAGGATGAGCACGCCCACGGTCATCGCCAGGTAGCGGTGGACCATCTCGATCCAGGCCTTGGACCAGGTCACCGGGCCGCCCGGCGCGGCCGCCTGCGCGGCGTGGATCTCGGCGTGCGCGCCCAGCGGGCTCGCCTGGCCGTAGCAGCCCGGCCAATCGGGGCAGCCCAGGCCGGAATCGGTGAGCCGCGTGAAGGCGCCGAAGACCGTGAGATCGAAGGTGAGGAAGAGCGTGATCGCCGTCAGCGCCGCCAGCCGTGCGCGCGTGTCGGCGCCGCGCTGGCGCAGCCACCACCACGACAGCGGCAGCAGCGCGATCACGCCCGCCAGCAGCGCCAGGCGCAGCGCGGGCGAAAAGTCGACCAGGGGCTGAGCGTTCATCGGCCGGGCTGGTCCCACCCGGCCGACGCCCGCATCAGCCGTTCGAGGTCGCGCTTGACGCGCGGCGGGTCGGGTTGCGGCGGCAGCCGCATCATCCACTCGCCCATCGGGTCGACGAGATAGAGATGGTCCTCCAGCGCCTGGCCCGGCGCGGGTTCGAGCCAGCGCGCCAGCGCTGCACGGTCCACGCGCAGCACGGTCACGCCGGGTGCGGCCTCGACGGCGGCGCGCAGCCTGGGCGCCAGCGCAGCGGTGTCGGTGACGAACCAGACCTTGTCGACGCGGTCGCGGTCCTTGCCCAGCATCTCGCGGAACTGGCGCTGCATGTACAGGCGCCGGTCGCAGGCGGCATCACAGCTCGACGGGCCGACGCTGACGAGCAGCCACTGCCCCAGCAGCGAGCGCGCGGCCACGGCCTGGCCGTCCAGTGTCTGCAGCGGCAGCTCGGGCAGGCTGCGCGTGGGCAGGATCAGCGTGCCGTAGTTGGTGCGCGCACCGGGCCGGATGACGAAGTAGGTGAAGTAGGAGGCGATGACCGGCGCCGCGCACACCGCCAGCACCAGCAGCATCTTCAGGCGGCCGCGTGCGGTGCGGCTGCGCTCGGCCAGCGCCGGGTCGCCGAGGTCGGGCGTGGCCAGGCCGTGGACGGTCATGGCCAGGGGCTCAAGCGTCTGCGGATGCAGGCCGGCGTCGGGGGCGGATGAGTTGGAACCAGGCATACAGGCCGATGATGAGGGCGCTCATGGCAAACCACTGGAAGGCGTAACCGTAGTGCTTCTGCAGGTCGGATGCCGGTGCCGGCCACTGGCGCAGGAGGCCGTCGGGCGGCGCGGGGTCTTCTTCCTGGACCACGGCCAGCGGGCGCAGCGCCAGCGCCGTTTCACGTGCGTAGGTTTGCAGGTCGAGATTCTGCCGGATCGGCCCCGAGGCCACGGCCGAGAACTCGAACATCCGCGACAGGGCGGGGGCGATGCGCCCGGCCACGCTCACGCGGCCCGCGGGCGGCGGTGGCGCGACGATGTGCGTGCGCTCGGCCGGGTCGCGCGGCAGCCAGCCGCGCTGCACCAGCACCGCGCTGCCGTCGTCGAGCAGCAGCGGCGTGACGGCATAGAAGCCGGCGCGGTCGTTCATCTGGCGGTTGTCGAGGTAGATGGTGGCCGCGGCCTGCCAGCGGCCCTCGAGGACGATGCGGCGGTCGGCCTGCGCGGGCACCGCCGCGGCATCGCGCGCCAGTTCAGTGGCCGGCAGCGGCGGCTCGGCGTGGCGCTGCTGCAGCGTCTGCTGCAGGCGGACCTTTTGCGCCGCGCGGTCCAGCTGCCACCAGCCCAGGCGCGCCGTCAGCGCGGCCATCGCCAGCGCGGCCAGCAGCACGAGCAGGCGACGCCCCTTCAGCACGGTGCCCCGGGCCGGCGCGGATAATCCCCCGCGATGAAGACCCTCATCGTGCTCATGTTCGTGGCCGTGCTGGGCGCGCTGGCCAGCGCCGGCGTGTTCATGCTGCGCAAGGGCCGCGAAGACGACCCGCGCGGCAAGTACATGGCGCGCGCACTGGCGCTGCGCGTGGGGCTGTCGGTGGCGCTGTTCCTGTTCATCCTGTTCAGCTGGTACATGGGCTGGGTGCGACCCACGGGCATCCCGGTCGGTTCCTGAAGGGCGCAAAAACAAACGCCGCGCAAGGCGGCGTTGCTCGCGGCGGGCCGTGCGGCCCTAGAGCCAGTAGACGAGGAAGTACAGGCCCAGCCAGACCACGTCCACGAAGTGCCAGTACCACGCCGCACCCTCGAAGCCGAAGTGGCGCTCGGGCGTGAAGTGGCCCTTCATCAGCCGGATCGTGATGAAGGTCAGCATCAGCATGCCGACGAAGACGTGGAAGCCGTGGAAGCCGGTGAGCATGAAGAAGGTGGAGCCGAACACGCCCGAGCTGAGCTTGAGGTTCAGTTCGGTGTAGGCGTGGTGGTATTCGAAGGCCTGCACGCCGACGAAGCTGGCGCCCAGGATGACCGTGATCCACATCCAGACGATCGTCTTGGCGCGATGGCCGGCGATGAGTGCGTGGTGGGCGATCGTCAGCGTCACGCCCGAGGTCAGCAGCAGCGCCGTGTTGAGCGTGGGCAGCGGCCAGGGGCCGACGGTGGTGAAGGGCTCGACCGTGCCCGCCGGCGAGCCGGTGACGCCGCCGCCGACGCTGGGCCACAGGCCCTTGAAGTCGGGCCACAGCAGCTGGTTCTCGAGGTCGCCCAGGTTGGGCACCGAGTGCAGGCGGGCCCAGTACAGCGCGCCGAAGAAGGCGGCGAAGAACATCACCTCGGAGAAGATGAACCAGCTCATGCTCCAGCGGAAGGAGACGTCGATGCGGTCGGAGTACAGGCCGCCCTCGCTCTCGCCGATGGCCTGGCGGAACCACTGGAACAGCACCGACAGCCAGACCACCACGCCGGCCAGCAGCACATAGGCGGCCCAGCCCGCACCGTTGACCCACTGAGCAGCCCCCAGGATGACCAGGAAGAGGCCGAAGGCCACCAGCACCGGGTGGCGCGAGGGCGATGGCACGTAGTAGTAGGGCGCTGCGCCTGCGGAGTGGCTTGCTGACATTTCCAAATCTCTCCTCGAACCGAAAATCCTGTTGAAAACGGGGCTGGACGCTAGCCCGCGGCCACGCCGCTGCCCACCACCCAGCGCACCAGCAGCACCAGTGCGGTGACGAACAGCGCCGCGCCGACGATGCCGGCGATGACGACGTGCACGGGGTTGAGCCTTTGCACGTCGCGCTCGTGGTCGGCGCCGCGGCGCACGCCGAAGAACGACCAGCCCACCGCCCGCATCGTCTGCAGGAAAGAGCCGCGCCGCGCCGCGGCTTCCTTGAATTCGCTCATGCGCCCTGCCCCGCCGGCGCCGCAGGCACCCTGCCGCCGACCTCGAAGAAGGTGTAGGACAGCGTGATGGTGTTGACGTCGCGCGGCAGCTTGGCATCGACGACGAAGGTCACCGGCCAGCGCTTGCTTTCGCCGGGCGCCAGCGTGTGCTCGGTGAAGCAGAAGCACTCGATCTTGTTGAAGTGCGACGCCGCCTCCATGGGCGCGTAGCTGGGGATGGCCTGCGCCACCATCGTGCGGTTCTGGCGGTTGCGGAACTCGTACATCACCGTCGTCACCGCGCCCGGATGCACGACCACCGAGGACTGCGCCGGCTTGAAGTCCCAGGGCCCGCGGGCATTGGCGTCGAACTCGACGGTGACGTTGCGCGTTTCGTCCACCTGCGTGTTCAGCGGCGACCGTGCGCCAGTCCAGTTGCCACCGGCGATTCGGTCCTCGGCCACCGTCAGCACGTTGATTCCCAGGGCCTCGCAGATGCTGCGGTACATCGGCACCAGGGCATAGCCGAAGCCGAACATCACGCCCACCACCACCACCAGCTTGCCCAGCATGCGGCGGTTGCGCCGGCCCTTGTCGCCCTTGGGCGGGCCGGGCTTGTGCGGGTCGGGCGGAGGCGCACTCACGGCATCAGAGCCCGAACCAGACGACCTTGGCCATGAAGCCCAGGCCGAAGGTCAGCGCGATCGCGGCCAGCACCAGCGCCAGGCGCACATTGGCCTTGCGCTGCTCGGCGGCGGAGGTCATGGCCACCCGGCTCAGCCGATCACGCGCGTGGCCGCGGCGTTCAGCTTGGGCGGCGTCTCGAAGGTGTGGAAAGGCGCCGGCGACGGCACTTCCCACTCCAGGCCCTCGGCACCTTCCCAGGGCTTCTGCGGCGCCGGCGCGCCCTTGCCGCGCATCATCGGCACGACGACGAAGAGGAAGAAGTAGACCTGCATGAAGCCGAAGCCGAAGGCGCCGATCGAGGCGATGGCGTTGAAGTCGGCGAACTGCATCGGGTAGTCGGCGTAGCGGCGCGGCATGCCCGCCAAGCCCAGGAAGTGCATCGGGAAGAAGGTGACGTTGAAGAAGATCAGCGAGCCCCAGAAATGGATCTTGCCGCGCGTCTCGGAGTACATCACGCCGGTCCACTTCGGGCCCCAGTAGTAGACGCCGGCGAACATCGCGTACAGCGAGCCGGCGACCAGCACGTAGTGGAAGTGGGCGACGACGTAGTAGGTGTCGTGGATCTGGATGTCGATCGGCGCCATCGCCAGGATGAGGCCGGTGAAGCCGCCCATCGTGAAGACGAAGATGAAGCCGATGGCGAAGAGCATGGGCGTCTCGAAGGTCATCGAGCCCTTCCACATCGTCGCGATCCAGTTGAAGATCTTCACGCCCGTGGGCACCGCGATCAGCATCGTCGCGTACATGAAGAAGAGCTGCCCCGTCACCGGCATGCCCGAGGTGAACATGTGGTGGGCCCAGACGATGAACGACAGGATCGCGATCGAGGCCGTGGCATAAACCATCGAGGCGTAGCCGAACAGGCGCTTGCGCGCGAAGGCCGGGATGATGGCGCTGATGATCCCGAAGGCGGGCAGGATCATGATGTAGACCTCGGGGTGGCCGAAGAACCAGAAGATGTGCTGGTACATCACCGGGTCGCCGCCGCCGGCGGGGTTGAAGAAGCTGGTGCCGAAGTGGCGGTCGGTCAGCGTCATCGTGATGGCGCCGGCCAGAACCGGCATCACCGCGATGAGCAGGAAGGCGGTGATCAGCCAGGTCCAGGCAAACAGCGGCATCTTCATCAGCGTCATGCCCGGTGCGCGCATGTTCAGCACCGTGACGATGATGTTGATCGAGCCCATGATGGAACTGGCGCCCATGATGTGCATGGCGAAGATGCCGGCGTCCATGCTCGGGCCCATCTGCAGCGTCAGCGGGGCGTACAGCGTCCAGCCGGTGGAAGGGGCGCCGCCGGGCATGAAGAAGGAACTCGCGAGCATGATGGCGGCGGGGATCAGCAGCCAGAAGCTGAGGTTGTTCATGCGCGCGAAGGCCATGTCCGCGGCGCCGATCTGCAGCGGGATCATCCAGTTCGCGAAGCCCACGAAGGCCGGCATGATGGCCCCGAAGACCATGATCAGCCCGTGCATCGTGGTGAGCTGGTTGAACAGGTCGGGGTTGACGAACTGCAGCCCGGGCTGGAACAGCTCGGCGCGGATCACCAGGGCCATGATGCCGCCCAGGATGAACATCGTGAACGAGAACAACAGGTACATCGTGCCGATGTCCTTGTGGTTCGTCGCGAACAGCCAGCGCCGCCAGCCGTGCGGGGCGCCGTGGTCGTGGTCATGCGCGTGGTCGTGACCGTCGTCGTGGGCGGGATGGGGAAGGACAGCACTCATGGGTCAGGGCTCCTGGTCGCGACGCGGTTTACTTGCGGGCAGCAACGACTTCGGACGGCTGCACGGCCTGCCCGGTCTTGTTGCTCCAGTTGTTCTTGGTGTAGGTGATGACGGCCGCCAGCTCGGTGTCCGACAGCGCCTTCCACGAAGGCATGGCGCCGTTGTTCTGGCCCTTGAGCAGCACCATGATCTGCTTGGTCTTGTCGGCGTCCTGCACCACGGCCGCGCCGTCCAGCGGCTTGACGGCGCCGCCGCCCTTGCCGTCGGGGTGGTGGCAGACGGCGCAGTTGGCGTTGTAGACCTTCTCGCCGCGGGCCACGAGTTCGTCGAGCTTCCATTCCTTGGTCGGGTCGTCGGCCAGCGCCGCCATCTCCTTGTTCTTGCCCTCGACCCACTTGGCGTATTCGGCCTGCGTCACCACCTTGACGTGGATGGGCATGTAGGAGTGCTCCTTGCCGCAGAGCTTGGCGCACTGGCCGTAGAAGTCGCCGGTCTGGTTGGCGCGGAACCAGGTGTCGCGCACGAAGCCGGGAATGGCGTCCTGCTGCACGCCCAGCGAAGGCACGGCGAAGGCGTGGATGACGTCGTTGGCGGTGGTGATGATGCGCACCTTCTTGTCCACCGGCACCACCAGCGCGTTGTCCACCTTCAGCAGGTAGTCGTCGCCCTGCGGCTTGCCTTCGTCGGACATGACACGCTGCGCCAGGTCCAGCGTGGACAGGAACTTGATGCCCTCGCCCTCGCCCTTGAGGTAGTCGTAGCCCCACTTCCACTGGTAGCCGGTGGCCTTGATGGTGAGGTCGGCGTTGCTGGTGTCCTTCATCGCCACGACGGTGCGCGTGGCCATCGCGCCCATGGCGATGACGATGACGAACGGCGCCACCGTCCAGGCGATCTCCACCGCCACGCTCTCGTGGAAGTTGGCCGACTTGTGGCCCAGCGACTTGCGGTGCTTGAGGATGGAATAGAACATGACGCCGAACACGGCGACGAAGATCACCAGGCAGATGATCAGCATCACGTTGTGCAGCCACTGCTGCTGCTCGGCGATGCGCGTGACCGGCGGCGGCAGGTCGATCTGGTGCACCCCCGGGCCGCCCGGCAGGTCGTTGACCGCGCGGGCCATGCCGCAGGCCAGCAGCGTGCAGGCGGCCAGCAGGCCATGGGCGAAGCGCGAAGCGAGGCGGTGCCGAAGGTGGAGCATCGAGGTCATCGTCATGGGTTTCAGTTCGGTTCGGTCTCGGGTGCGGCGTGCAGCGGCGCGCGGCGCAGGGCCAGGCGCAGCTCGCGGGCGAAGGCGCCGCGCAGTTCGGGGCGAAGGTGGCGGCCGATGCGCACGCACTGGCCGCGCCCGCTCAGCTCCACCAGCGAGCCCTGCCCGCCCGCCGGCTCGACGCTCAGCCACTCGGCGGCGAAGTCGGTGCGCGCCACACGGCGGCCGTAGCACTGTTCCACCTGCAGCCGGCGGCCCACCAGCGTGAGCGTCTCGCGGTCGGCGGCATGGCGCGCGAAGACCAGCAGCGCGGCGCCGACGGCCAGCAGTTCCAGGCCGGCGAAGGCCAGGATCAGCGTCGCGCCCTGGATGAAAAAGAAACCGGCGATGAGCAGCGACGCCGCGCACAGCGCGCCGTACACCATACCGAGCTGGCGTGGCGATATCGAGCAGTTGCGCGACAGCAGCCATTGCAGGGCCCGCGGCGCCCCGGGTTCGGAGCCCAGCACCACGAAACGGCCGAAATGCCACGGCGCGGCCCGCAGGGAACCCGGCAACATCGGCCAGGGGCTGGGGGCAAGGGTGGCGGTCATGCAGGGGGCGCGGAAGCGAACAGGCAGCAGGGTATGAGACGGGACTGCGGGGAGGCGGCCGGCAAGGTCTTGCAAGCGGCAATCCGGCGAGGCGTAAAGCGGCGGAATTCTAGCGCAGCATCGCGCTTCGCACCGGGGCCTTCAAGCGCGCCGGCGCGGGGCGCGGACCATGGCACGAAGGTCGTCCAGCGGCAGCGTCGTCTGCGGTGCCAGCGGGTGCCGCGGCGCGCCCTTGAAGGCGTGGCCGTAGACCAGTTCGAAGTCCAGCGCGATGCGGCCGTCGGCGCCGGCCTGCGCCTGCAGCAGCCCGAGCAGGCGCGCCCGCCAGCGTGGCGTGCGCAGGCCGGCCGCGCGCGTGCGCGCGACGTTGCCGCCCAGGCCGCGCAACTCGGCCAGCAGCGCCTCGGCGCCGGGCCAGGTGAGGGTGACGGTCTCCTGGTCCATCACCGGTTCGGCGAAGCCGGCATGCACCAGCATGTCGCCGAGGTCGTGCATGTCGACGAAAGGCGCGAAGGGCGCCGGCCAGCCCTGCGCCGCGTACAGCGCAGCCAGCGAGCGCAGCGAACCCGGGCCGAGGGTGGAGAACATCAGGAAGCCGTCGACCTGCAGCGCGCGCTGCCATTGCACCATCACGGCCTGGGGGTCGCCGGCGCCGTGCAGGGCCATGTTCGACCACAGCAATTGCGCCTGCGCGGGCGGCACGGCGTCGGCAGTGATGGCGCTGCTGGCGGCAGCCCAGCGTTGCGGCGACCACCAGGGCCGTGCCAGCGCCGCAGCGGTGGCACGGGCGCGCGGCTCGTCGGCCTCGACGGCGAGCAGCCGTGCGCGCGGGTACTGCTGGCGCAGCAGCGTGGTGCCGGCGCCGACGAAGCTGCCCCAGTCGACGATGCGCTCGGGCTCGCGCTTGATGATGGGCAGCCGCAGGGCCATGCGCCGCGCGACCTCGCCGTGCAACCAGGGCGGCGCGGCAGCGGCCTGCAGCCGCCGCTGCACGCGGGCCAGCGCCACG
Organism: uncultured beta proteobacterium; assembly: GCA_903914615.1. Classification (GTDB taxonomy): domain Bacteria; phylum Pseudomonadota; class Gammaproteobacteria; order Burkholderiales; family Burkholderiaceae_C; genus Rubrivivax. Next base: position 9,529 of record CAIWPS010000607.1, read on the forward strand.
GCGTCGAGCGGCCGCGGCGTGGGGGTCGCGCTGCGCTCGGCCTGCGGGTCCATGGCAGGCCAGTATATTGAGCCCATGGCCCTGCCCCTGAAGCTGCCCAGCCAGTGCGAGGTCTGCCGCCTGTGGGGCTCGTCCGCCCTGTGCACCGAGTGCATCGCGCGCCACGCCGCACCGCTGCCGCGCTGCGCCCGCTGCGGCCTGCGGCTGGGCCTGGCGGCACCGGCCTGCGGCGACTGCCAGCGTGCGCCGCCCGCCTACCTGCGCACGGTCTGCGCCGCCGACTACGGCTTCCCCTGGGACCGGCTGGTGGGCGCGCTGAAGTTCCACGGCCGCCCCGAGCTGGCGGCACCGCTGGCCGCCCTGATGGCCCAGGCCTGGCACCGGGCGGGACAGGCCGCAGCACAGGTCGTGCTGCCGGTGCCGCTGGGCCCGGTGCGGCTGGCACAGCGCGGCTACAACCAGGCCTGGGAGCTGGCGCGCCGCGCCGCGGCGGCGGTGGGCCTGCCGGCGCAGCCGCAGCTGCTGCTGCGGCCGCTGGACGCAACGCCGCAGGCCGAGCTCGGCCGCAGCGAGCGCCAGCGCAACCTGGTCAGCGCCTTCATGGTCGACCCGCGGCGGCGCGCCGAATTGCTGGGCCGCCATGTCGCCCTCGTCGACGACGTCATGACCACCGGCGCCACGGCGCAGGCCGCCGCCACCGTTCTGCTGCGCGCCGGTGCGGCCGCGGTCGACGTCTGGGTGCTGGCGCGCACGCCGGCGCACTGAGGTTCCATGTTCCACATCGTCCTCGTCGCCCCGGAGATACCGCCCAACACCGGCAACGTCATCCGCCTGGCCGCCAACACCGGCTGCACGCTGCACCTGGTGGAGCCGCTGGGCTTCTCGATGGACGACAAACTGCTGCGGCGCGCCGGGCTGGACTACCACGAGACGGCCCGCGTGCAGCGTCATGCCTCGTGGCCGGCCTTGCTGGCGCAGGCGCGACCCGACGCCGCCCGCTGCTTTGCCTTCAGCACGCGAGGCGCGGCAAGGCCGACCGATGTCGCCTGGCAGGCCGGCGACTGGCTGGTCTTCGGCAACGAGACCGCCGGCCTGCCGGCCGAGCTGCTGGCCGGCTTCGACCCTGCGCAGCGGCTGCGCCTGCCGATACGCGCCGGCCAGCGCAGCCTGAACCTCAGCAACGCCGTGGCGGTGGCGGTGTTCGAGGCCTGGCGGCAGTGCGGCTACGCCGGCAGCGTTTAGCAGGCGCGGCCGCGGTTCAGCTCTCGGCGCGGGCCTCGCGCGCCATCAGCCGCTGCAGCGCGCCGGCGGGGGCGATGCGGCCCGCGAGCACGGCGTCGACGGCCTCGGTGATGGGCATGTCCACGCCGAGCGCGCGCGCGCGGGCCAGCGCCGTGGCGGCGCTGTACACGCCCTCGGCCACATGCCCCAGTTGCGCCAGCACCTCGGGCAGCGGCTGCCCCGCGGCCAGCAGCAGGCCGACGCGGCGGTTGCGCGACAGGTCGCCGGTGGCGGTGAGCACGAGGTCGCCCAGTCCCGACAGGCCCATGAAGGTCTCGCTGCGCGCACCCAGGGCCTGGCCCAGGCGCGTCATCTCGGCCAGGCCGCGCGTGATGAGGGCGGCACGCGCGTTCAGGCCAGGGCCGCTGCAGGGCTCGCGCGCGGCCATGCCGTCGAGGATGCCGACGGCGATCGCCAGCACGTTCTTCACCGCACCGCCGACCTCGACGCCGACGATGTCGTCGCTGGTGTAGACGCGCAGCGCCGGGCCGTGGAAGGCCTGCACCGCGGCCTGCACGAGGGCGCCGTCGGTGCTGGCGGCGACCAGCGCGGTAGGCTGGCCGCGCGCCACCTCGATGGCGAAGCTGGGGCCCGAGAGCACGCCGGCCGCGGACTGCGGGCGCAGATCTCGCGCCAGCTCGTGGCCGAGGGCGCCGCTGCCCGCCTCGAAGCCCTTGCACAGCCACAGCACGGCGCGGGCGTCGGGCAGGCCGGCCAGGCGTTCGCGCAGCGCCGCCATCGGGGTGGCGATGACCGTGAGGCCGCCGGCGCCGTGGGCCAGCGCCGCGTCGAGGTCGGCGGTGACCTGCAGCGCCTCCGGCAAGGCCACCGCGTCGAGGTAGCGCCGGTTGGCGCGCCCGGCCGCCATCGCGGCCGCCTGCGCCGCGTCGCGCGCCCACAGCCAGGTGTCGTGGCGCGGCGCGGCGGCGATGGCCAGCGCCGTGCCCCAGGCGCCGGCACCGAGCACCGCGATCTTCATGCGCCGCAGCGCAGCGCCCGCACGGGGCCCTAGTTGACCGAGGTGATGATGCGCGAGCCGCCGTTGGCCTGCGCCGCGGCCTGCTGCTGCTGGGCTTCGAACATGGCCTGGAAGTTGACTTCGGTGAGCAGGATGGGCGGGAAGCCGGCGCGCGTGCAGACGTCGGAGACGATGGCGCGCAGGTAGGGGTAGATCATCTGCGGGCAGACGATGCTGATGATCCCCTGCATCTGGTCTTCGGGCACGTTGCGGATCTCGAAGATGCCGGCCTGCTTGGCCTCGACCAGGAACAGCACCTTGTCCTTCACCTTGGTCGTCACGGTGGCCGTCACGGTGACTTCGAAGATGCCGTCGGCGACCGGTTCGGCAGCCATGCCCAGGTTGATGTCCACCTGCGGCTGCGACTGCTCGAGCAGGAGGGCGGGCGAATTGGGCTGCTCCAGCGACAGGTCCTTGAGGTACATGCGCTGGATCTGGAAAACGGGGGTCGCTTCGTCGGCCATGGTGGTTCCAAGAGGGCAAAGCCCCGCGCCGGATGGTGCGGGGCCGCAAACCCGGGATTATGGCCGAGGGGCTCCGCGGCCCATCAGGGCCGCGGCGGCAGGCATGCTCAGACGCCGAGCAGCGGCAGCAGGCCGCCTCGCTGGTCCAGCGCCACGAGGTCGTCGCAGCCGCCGACATGGGTCGCGCCGATGAAGATCTGCGGCACCGTGCGGCGGCCGGTGAGCTCGACCATGCGCAGCCGCTCCGCCGGGTCGAGGTCGACGCGGATCTCCTCGATCTCGGCCACGCCGCGCTGCTTGAGCAGCGCCTTGGCGCGCACGCAGAAAGGGCAGACCTGGGTGGTGTACATCCTGACCGGGGTCATGCGGATTTCTCCACCGGCAGGCTGGCCTCGCGCCAGGCGGCGGTGCCGCCGGCCACGGCCACGGCCTTCTCGTAGCCGGCCTTGCGCAGCTGCGCCGCGGCGCGGCCGGCGCGAGCGCCGGTGGGGCACAGCACGACCAGCGGCAGCGTCTTGTTGGTGGGCAGGCCCTTGGCGCCGGTGGCGGCGCCGTCGAGCTGCCCCAGCGGCACGTTGCGCGCACCGCCGGCGTGGCCGGCGGCGAACTCGGCGGGCTCGGAGACATCCAGCAGCACGCCCTTCTCGCGGTTGATCAGGCGCACCGCCTCGGCCGTGCTGACCGTGCCCGCGCCGCCACCGCCCTTGATCATCGGCCACGCCAGCAGGGCGCCCGAGGTGAGCGCGGCGAGGATCAGGATCCAGTTGTCGATGAGGAATTGCATGAACCGTCCGGCAAGCGCGCCGGCGAAGGCGCGCAAAACCGCGAATTATAGAATCCGGGGCATGCACAAGCTTGTCCTCATCCGCCACGGCGAATCGACCTGGAACCTGGAGAACCGCTTCACCGGCTGGACCGACGTGCCCCTCACCGCCACCGGCGTGGCACAGGCGCGGATGGCCGGGCAGCTGCTGAAGGAGGCGGGCTACGAGTTCGACGTCGCCTACACCTCGGTGCTCAAGCGCGCGGTGTGGACGCTGTGGCATGCCCTCGATGCGCTGGACCGCACCTGGCTGCCGGTGCTGCACGACTGGCGGCTGAACGAGCGCCACTACGGCGCCCTGCAGGGCCTGAACAAGGCCGACATGGCGCGCGAGTACGGGGCCGAGCAGGTGCTGGTCTGGCGCCGCAGCTACGACACGCCGCCGCCGGCGCTGCAGCCCGGCGACCCGCGCAGCGAGCGCAGCGATGCGCGCTACGCCCGTCTCGACGCTGATCAGGTGCCGCTCACCGAGTGCCTGAAGGACACCGTGGCACGCGTGCTGCCGTGCTGGAACGAGCGCCTGGCGCCGGCCATCAGGAGCGGCCAGCGCATCGTTGTCGCGGCCCACGGCAACAGCATCCGCGCGCTGGTGAAGTACCTCGACGGCATCTCCGACGCCGACATCGTCGGCCTGAACATTCCCAACGGCATCCCGCTGGTCTACGAGCTCGATGCCGATCTGCGGCCGCTGAAGCACTACTACCTGGGCGACGCCGAGGCCGCCGCGAAGGCCGCCGCGGCCGTGGCGGCGCAAGGCAAGGCCTGAGCAGCGCACGAAAGTTGCATGGAAGGGGGCTCCGCATGCCCCGCAAGGTGCCGATGTTCCGTCGCGCAGCAATCTGCCTCTTCCTGCTTTCGGTACTGGGCCTGGGCCGGGCCGAAGGCGTCGACCCCTTCGGCTCGCTGCTGTGGCCCGACCTGCAGCGCGAGTTCCTGGGCAGCGCGCCGGTGGTCTTCGACGCCCGCGTGCAGGTGCAGGGCCCGGCCTTCGCCGAAGACCCGATGAACGTGCCGATCTCGATTGCAGCCGACGGCCTGGGCGAGGTCGAGCAGATCATGGTCTTCGTCGACCGCAACCCCATCCGCAAGGTGCTCGAATACTTCCCGCTGGGCGCCCTGCCGCGCGTGGCGTTGCGCTTCAAGCTGCAGCAGGCCAGCCCGGTGCGCGCGGCGGTGAAGACGCGCGACGGCGTCTGGCATGTCGGCGGCACCTGGGTCGATTCGGCCGGCGGCGGCTGCACGGCGCCGGGCGAGACGCGGCGCGACGGCAGCTGGACGACGACGCTGGGCGAGACCAGTGCGCGGCTGTTCCCGCATTCAACGGCCGCGGGCGCCAGCAGCGACAGCACGCGGCTGCGGCTGCGCGTGATGCACCCCATGGACACCGGCCTGGCCGGCGGCATCCCGGCCTTCTACATCAACCGCCTGTCGCTGCGCGACGCCAACGGCCGCGAGCTGATGCGGCTGAACGCCTACGAGCCCGTCAGCGAGAACCCCATCTTCAGCTTCGACTTCGCGCAGCCGCCCCCGGGGCCGCTGCAGCTGGTGGGCAGCGACAACAACGGCAACCGCATCGGCGGCGCGCTGCCGTGAAGGCCTGGCTGACGGCCCTGGTGTGCAGCGCGGCGGCGTGGCTGCCCTGGGCCGCCGCCGCGCAGCCGGCGCAGGCCGACGCCGCGCACCTGGACTACCGGCTGCAGGCGCGCGAACTGGCACCCGGCGTGTTCGTCGTCGAGGGCGCGCGCGCCGACTTCAGCGTCGCCAACGGCTGCAACATCATCAACACCGGCTTCGTCGTCACCGGCGAGGGCGTCGTTGTCGTCAACACCGGGCCTTCGCGCCTGTACGGCGAGCAGCTGCGCGCGCTCATCGCACGCACGACGCGCGAGCCGGTGCGCCAGGTCATCCACCTCAACCTGCACCCCGACTACTTCCTCGGCAACCAGGCCTTCGCCGACGTGCCGCGCGCGGCCACCGCGGCCACGCGCGCCGGCATGCAGCGCGAGGCCAAGGCCTACGAGGACAACCTCTATCGCCTCTGCGGCGACTGGATGCTCGGCACCGAGGCGCTGCTGCCCGACGCCGACATCGCCCCCGGCACCCTGCGCCTGGGCCGCTTCGAGATCGAGCTGCGCGAACTGCGCGGCCACACCGCCAGCGACCTCGTGCTCGTCGTGCGCTCCGGCGCCGACCCGCTGGGCGTGGTCTTCGCCGGCGGCCTGGTCTTCGCCGAGCGCGTGCCGACGACGCCGCACGCGCAGCTCGCGGCATGGCAGGCCAGCCTGCGCGAACTTGCGCTGTGGCCGCAGGCGCTGTGGGTGCCCAGCCATGGCGCCGTCGACGGCGGCCGCGCCGGCATCGCGCAGACGCAGCGCTACCTGGCCTGGCTGGACACCAGCCTGCGCGCCGCCGCCGAACGCGGCGACGAGATGAACGACGTGCTCAAGCAACCCGTGCCCGAGTCGTTCAGGCGCTGGGCGGCCTTCGACACCGAGTACATCCGCAACGTCGCCCACCTCTACCCGCGCTACGAACAGGCGGCGCTGAAGCCCGCGCACTGAACGCACCGTTGCCTGTGACAGGCTGGCGCGCGAGCTGTTCGAGGATGTAGCAGAGCCCGGGCAAACCCGCGACCGGCCCTGCTTCAATCAAGGGCTCTGGACGCCCCGCGCTGCTCCATCGCCGCCGATAGCGTATGGCATGGATGTTGCCCTTGAGTGGTCTGCCGGATGCGGCGCCCTGCGCGCTGCCCGCATGCACCCACCACACAAGGAGACACCGATGCGCCCGACCCTGCTGAGCTTGATGACCGCCCTCGCCCTGGGCTCGATGGCCGCCACCGCGGCCCATGCCGCCGTGACCGACAAGATGATCGAGGACTCTGCCAAGAGCGGCAGCGAGGTCCTGTCGTGGGGCCTGGGCACGCAGGGCCAGCGCTACTCGGCGCTCAAGCAGGTCAACACCGGCAACGTGGCGCGGCTGGCGCCGGTGTGGGCCTTCTCCTTCGGCGGCGAGAAGCAGCGCGGCCAGGAATCGCAGCCGCTCATCTACAACGGCAAGATGTTCGTCACCGCGTCGTACTCGCGCATCTTCGCGCTCGACGCCGCCACCGGCAAGAAGCTGTGGAAGTACGAGCACCGCCTGCCCGAGGGCATCATGCCCTGCTGCGACGTCGTCAACCGCGGCGCCGCGCTGTACGACAACCTCGTCATCTTCGCCACGCTGGACGCGCAGCTGGTGGCGCTGAACCAGGACACCGGCGAGGTGGTCTGGAAGGAGAAGATCGACGACTACGCCGCCGGCTACTCGGCCACCGCGGCGCCCATCATCGCCCAGGGCCTGCTGCTGACGGGCGTGTCCGGCGGCGAGTTCGGCGTCGTCGGCCGCGTCGAGGCACGCGACCCGCGCACCGGCAAGATGGTGTGGAGCCGCCCGACGGTGGAAGGCCACATGGGCTACACCTACGACAAGGACGGCAACAAGAAGGAGAACGGCATCTCCGGCACCACCAACAAGAGCTGGCCGGGTGACCTGTGGAAGACCGGCGGCGCCGCCACCTGGCTGGGCGGCAGCTACGACGCCAAGACCGGCCTGGCCTACTTCGGCACCGGCAACCCGGCGCCGTGGAACAGCCACCTGCGCCAGGGCGACAACCTGTTCTCGTGCTCGACGGTCGCCATCGACGTCAAGACCGGCCAGATCAAGTGGCACTACCAGGGCACGCCCAACGACGGCTGGGACTTCGACGGCGTCAACGAGTTCGTCACCTTCGACATGGACGGCAAGCGCATGGGCGGCAAGGCCGACCGCAACGGCTTCTTCTACGTGCTGGACGCCAACACCGGCAAGCTGGAAAACGCCTTCCCCTTCGTGAAGAAAGTGACCTGGGCCACCGGCATCGACCTGAAGACCGGGCGCCCGAACTTCGTGCCCGAGAACCGCCCCGGCAACCCCACCGCCGGCGCCGACGGCAAGAAGGGCAACACGGTGTTCGCCGCACCGTCGTTCCTGGGCGGCAAGAACCAGATGCCGATGGCCTACAGCCCGGACACCAAGCTCTTCTACGTGCCGGCCAACGAATGGGGCATGGAGATCTGGAACGAGCCCATCACCTACAAGAAGGGCGCGGCCTACCTGGGCGCGGGCTTCACCATCCGCACCATCAACCCCGACTACATCGGCGCCATGCGCGCCATCGACCCCAAGACCGGCAAGATCGTCTGGGAGGTGAAGAACAACGCGCCGCTGTGGGGTGGCGTGCTGACCACCGCCGGCAACCTCGTGTTCTGGGGCACGCCCGAAGGCCTGCTGAAGGCCGCCGACGCCAAGACCGGCAAGGTGGTGTGGGAGTTCCAGACCGGCTCCGGCGTGGTTGCGCCGCCAGTGACCTGGATGCAGGGCGGCGAGCAGTACGTCAGCGTGGTCTCGGGCTGGGGCGGTGCGGTGCCGCTGTGGGGCGGCGACGTCGCCACCAAGGTCAGCTTCCTCGAGCAGGGCGGCA
>CAIWPS010000608.1 GCA_903914615.1 uncultured beta proteobacterium
ACACCCACCCCAACGAGGACGGCAGCGTCTCGCAGGTGGCCGACCCCGAGACCGCGGTGGCGGCGGTGCCCAAGGTCGGCCGCAACGACCCCTGCCCCTGCGGCAGCGGCAAGAAGTTCAAGCTCTGCCACGGCAAGCTGGCCTGAGGGATCGCCCGCCCCCGGTTCAGGGGGGCCGTTCACCGCTGCCGTTGCACAAACGGAAACCCTCCCTTAACCTAACTTCACTCAGTGACGTCAGGTGTCGTTGAGCGGCATCGTGCGCCATCCGCGCACGCAGGCCATCAACAGCTTCCGGCCACCCGTCCGGAAGACAAAGAGGGAAGTGTCAGATGCGGACGAGAAAACTCCTGGTGGCCCTGGCGGCGGCGAGCGTCTGGGCTTCGGCACATGCGGTCGACGTCGTGCTGGCCGAGAACTTCAACAGCGTAGCGGCACTGCCGGCTGCGGGTTGGTCCTTCGTCAATGTCAGCCCGTCGCCAGGCCAGCCCTGGGCGCAGGGCAATGCAGGCAACTTCACCGCCGCGGCAGGCCCGGACAACTCGTACGTCGCCGCCAGCTACCTCAGCACCAGCGCGCTTTCGGGCCCCGTGTCCAACTGGCTGCTCACGCCCACGCTCACGCTCACCAGTGCCAGCGAACTGATCTTCTTCGTGCGCAGCGCCGGCCAGGACTACCTTGACACGCTCGAGGTGCGCTTCAGCGCCAACGGCAGCAGCACCAATGTGGGCACCACGGCCGCCAGCGTCGGCGACTTCACCATGCTGCTGAAGTCCTATGCCTCCAGCACCGACAACGGCTGGGTCGGCCTGACCTACACCTTCTCCGGCCTGGCTGCGCCCACCCAGGGCCGGATCGGCTTCCGCTACCTCGTCGGCGACGTCGCCACCGATGGCAACTATCTTGGCCTGGACAGCGTCGTCGTCACCGGCATCACCACCGCCGTGCCCGAACCGGCCGCCGCCTTCCTGCTGGCGCTGGGCCTGTCGGGCCTGTGGCTGGTCCGCCGCCGCGGCTGACGCCATGAAGCGGCCGCGCGCCCGACGCGGGCGCGCAGGCCTTGTCTTGCTGGTACCGCCAGCCCTTGAACGTCCCAGGAGCAAGCCCATGAAGATCCGAGACTTGAAGTCTTTGCGCAGCCCGTCCGCGGCCGCCTTGCTGGCCATGGTCAGCCTGGCCGCCGCCGCCGACCCCCAGCCCGGCATGCGTGTCGCGCGCGACCCCGAGACCGGCCAGCTGCGCGCCCCCACCAGCGAAGAGCTCAAGGCGCTCAGCGGCACCACCGCCGAAGGCGCCCGCGCCGCGCTGCCGCGCGGCCTGATCACCGGCCGCGTCAGACCGCCGCAGATCGTGCACCCCGACGGCACCATCGAGCAGGAGCTCGACGACAGCACCCTCATGTATTCGGTGGCGCGCCGCGGCGCAGACGGCAAGATCGAGATGTACTGCGTGCCCGGCAAGGCCGCGGCCGAGCAGCTCGTGAAGAGCAAGAAGGTCGCGACCCGCAGCGCCAAGGAGCACACCCATGCGCAGTGATCACCAACGGCTGAACTCGCTCGCCGCCATCGCCGCGCTGGCCGCCCTGGTCGGCGCCGCCGCCCCCGCCGGCGCCGCGGTGCAGATCGTCATCAATAACACCAATGCGGCCGGCGTCGGATTCAACGACACCACGCCCGCGACGCCGGTCGGCGGCAACACCGGCACCACACTGGGCCAGCAGCGCCTCATCGCCTTCACTTACGCCGCGAACATCTGGGGCGCGACGCTGACGAGTTCGGTGCCCATCGTCATCAACGCGCAGATGACGGGGCTTACCTGCACCTCGTCCTCGGCCACGCTGGGCAGCGCCGGTGCCACCAGCACCTTCGCCAACTTCGCCAACGCGCCCAAGGTCAACACCAACTACTCGTATGCGCTGGCCAACAAGCTGGCCGGCGCCTACCTGGGCACGCTGAACGCGGCGCAGATCAGCGCCAACTTCAATTCCAACCTCGGCAACACGGGCTGCCTCGACGGCACTTACTGGTACCTGGGGCTGGACAACAACCACGGCGCCAACATCGACTTCGTCACCGTGCTGCTGCACGAGATGGGCCACGGCGTCGGCTTCCAGACCTTCACCAGCGGCTCCAGCGGTGCCTTCAGCGGCGGCCGGCCCTCGATCTGGGACTGGTACCTGATGGGCACCTCCACCGGCCTGCTGTGGAAGGACATGTCGGCGGCCCAGCGCGTGGCCTCGGCGATCAGCGTCAACGGCCTCGTCTGGACCGGGCCTCTGGTCACTGCCGACGTGCCCAACGTGCTGCGCCAGGGCGTGGCCACGGCCAGCATCAGCGGTCCCGCCTCAGGCGGGGCCGCGGGTACCAAGGCGGTGGGCGAAGCCTCCTTCGGGCCGGCGGTCACGACGACGCCGCTGGTCGGCCAGTTGATGCCGGTGGTCGACCAGGCCGACGGCAATACCGGGCTGGCCTGCGACCCGCTGAGCGCCGCCAACCGCAATGCCGTGCGCGGCAACATCGCCCTCATCGACCGCGGCACCTGCACCTTTGCCATCAAGGTGAAGAATGCGCAGAACGCTGGTGCCATCGGCGTGCTCATCGCCAACAACGCGGCCGGCGCCGCGCCCGGTCTGGGCGGTTCGGACCCCACGGTGGTGATCCCGGCGCTGAGCGTTTCGCAGGCCGACGGCATTGCGCTGAAGGCGGCATTGAAGGCGCGCGCGCGCACCACCTCGGGTGTCATCGCTTCGATGGCCATCACCGGCACGCAGTACGCCGGGGCGGACCCGCTGAACCGCGCGCTGCTCTATGCGCCCAACCCCTTCGTCAGCGGCTCCTCGGTGTCGCACTACGACATCTCGGCCTTCCGCAACCAGTTGATGGAACCGAACATCAACGGCGACCTGACCCACTCCTTGTTGCCGCCCGAGGACCTGACCTTCCGGCTGCTGCAGGACACCGGCTGGTAGGCGGTACCGGCATCGGCGCCAGAGGGGGCGCGGCCTGCGGGCCGCGCCCCTTTTCGCTGCCGCGGCGCTCCCTACAATCTGCGCTCCCCAGCCTGCCCGGACAGCGACATGCCCGTCAATCTCAGCGCCGTCGACCCCCGCGACCTCCATGCCGTGGCTGGCGTGCGCATCGGCG
>CAIWPS010000609.1 GCA_903914615.1 uncultured beta proteobacterium
GCGGCCGGCGCCGAAGCGGCGGGGGCGGCCGCCCACGCCGCCGGCACCAGCGCCAGGGCGGCGACGAGCAGGGTAAGGATGCGTGCGCTGTTCAAGGCGGTCTCTCCGGGAGTTCGTCGGGGTTAGGCTGCGCCGGTGCCGCTTCAGGGGTGCGGGTGCACGGCCTTGATGTCGGCCACCTTGCCGCTGCCGTGGCAGACCAGGCAGGCCTCGCCGCTGCCCGAGTTCCAGGCTCCCAGCGCCCCGGTGCCGGTGCCGGCCACGCCGGCCGTGCCGAGGGTGCCGCGCGGGGCGTAGATCTGGCCGCCGTTGGACTTCATGTGCGCGGTGGCCAGCGCGTCGTCGTGGCAGGCCACGCAGGCGGTGGCGATGGGAGAGATCACCAGCGTGGTCGCGGACGCCGGCGTCGTCGCCTGGCTGGCGGTGGCGGCATTGAATGCGAACCCGGTGCCGTAGCTGGTGACGTTGTCCTTGACCACGTAGGGCGAGAGCGAGAACACCGCCAGCGCCGTGTTGGTGCCGCCGACGGTGCCGTTGAAGGTGCCGGTGGCCACCGTGCGGTACAGGCGGTTGGGCACCGCGGCGGCATTGGCCGCGGCGCTGAAGTCGTAGCTGCCGGGCACGTGGCAGGCCTCGCAATTGCTCAGCACGCCGGGGTAGCCGATGTCGGCGAAGGAGTCGGTCGTCGACGCCGCATGCCAGGTGAAGGGCACCGTGCGCTGCGCCGAGCCGTGGATGGCGTGCACGAAGTAGGCCGAGTCGGCCGGCCAGCCGCTGCTGGTGCGCGCCGGGTTGTGGCACCACGAGCAGCTGGCGCCGTCGTTGCGCTGGCCGGCGTGGAAGTTGCTGGCCGTGAACACGCCCAGGCGCACGTGGCAGGCGTCGCACTTGCTGCTCTGGATGATCGGCCGGCGCGCGGTGTAGCCCGTGGCCACCATCGACACGTCGGGCGCGACGACGACGAGGCCGCCGGTCAGCAGCGCCGGGTTCACCGGCGAGGCCTTGGTCGGGAAGGCGGCCAGGTTGGTCTGCGTCAGCGGCTGCGTGCTGCTGACGCTGTAGGTGTAGCCGACGCCGCCGGTGAGCATCACCGCGCTGGAAGGAATCTTCACGCCGGTCAGCGTCACCGTGTAGTAGCCATTGGCGTCAGGGCCGGCCAGCGTGCCCGCGCCGGTGCCGGTGGCGGTGCCGTTCCAGATGCTGCGCAGGTAGCCCGAGGCCGAGGCGTTGAAGTCGGCCGGCGCGGCAATGCCGTCCTGCGGCACCGCGAACACGAAGTAGGCGCTGGGCGAGCCGACGAAGTTGTCCCACATCTCCTTCTTCGCCGTGGGCAGGTTGAAGGGCACGGCGCTGCCGTTCTGCAGCATGCGGAAGACCAGGGTCGGCTGGCCGGCGGCGTTCACGCTCACGCTCTTGAGGTCGTAGCTGACGGCGATGGCACCGGCCGGCAGGTTGGCGGTGTTGCCGGCCAGCGAAGCGGCATTGGTGTTGGCGTTGCCGCCGTTGACGAGCAAGGCGTTGGTCGCGTCGGGCGGTGTCACCGGCACGTGCGCGGTGGCGATCACGGCCGGCGTGTGGCACAGCGCGCACAGCGAGTCGTTGGCCTGGGCGCCGCCGACGTGGCCGAAGGGGCTGACGGTGAGGCCCGCGGCCGCATCGGCCAGCGTCACGCCCTTGCCGGTGGTGAAGTTGATGCCGTCGTGGCAGGCGCCGCAGGCGGTGGCGTTGGGCACCGTGTTCCAGTTGTTGCCCTGCGCCGTGGGGTGCGCGGCGGTGGCGGTGCCGTCGTGGCAGGTGACGCAGTTGCGGATGTCCTGCGGGTACTTGGTGGCGTTGAGCAGCACGCCGGCGAAGTTGTAGCCCTGCTTGGCCAGGCCCTCGCCCAGGTGCAGCTTGTGCACCAGCACCGGCAGGTTGCCCACCGTGGCGCCGTCGGCGACGTAGGTGGTCGAGCCGGCCGGGAAGACGAGGTTGGTGGAGGCGACGTTGCTGCGGCCGTACTTGCGCTGGTCGGTGTGGCAGACGGTGCACAGCGCGGGGTCGTTGCGCGTGCCGCCGTGGAAGCTGGCGCTGGCCGTGCCGACGAGCCCGCCGAGCTTGGCGTGGCAGGTGTTGCAGCTGGCCGAGGTGACGATGTTGCGCTGGACGTCGGTGGCGGCCACCGGCAGGCCCGTGGCGGGGATGAAGTCGTAGAGCACGTTGACCGGGCTGGCGAGGTTCACCGCCGGCACCGTGGTGACGCCGGTGGCGGTGTTCGAGCCCGTGCCGGGCGCGGCGCCGGAGATGATCATCGCCAGCCGGTGGGTGGCGGTGGGCACGTAGCTCAGGTCGCCGAGGTCGGCCGCGACGTTGGGCGCGGCGAGCGTCGCGGCGGCGACGAAGGCCTTCATCTGCGTGACGTCGCGGTAGAAGGTGTAGGTGTAGGTGCCATTGCCATGGTCGACCAGCGTGCCGGTGTTGTCGGTGCTGGGGCGCGTGGGCACGGAGGCCACGGTGGTCGTCGGCACCGTGCTGACGATGTAGCTCACCCACTTGCTGGGGCTGCCGTTGCTGGCCGGCACCAGCTTGGCCAGCGCAAAGGCAAGGTTGGGGTAGCTGGCAACCTTGGCGCCGCTGGCCAGCGAGGTGCTGCCGAAGCCGATGACGGCATTGCCGTCGGTGTCGGTGAGCGAGAAGTCCACCACCGGCGCACCACTGATGGCGACGCGGCCGATGTTGACCTTCAACTGCAGCGCCGCGAAGGTGGCCGGCGGCGTCGCCGAGCTCAGCGTGATGGGCGAGGTGCCCGTGGGCACCGCCACCGGCGGCGTCACCACCGCGGGCGGTGGCGTGGTGTCGGCGGACGAACCGCCACCGCCGCCGCATCCGGCCAGTGCAGCGAGCACCAGCGTGCAGGCACCTGCAAGGGTCATCGACAGCTTCATGCGTTTCTCCGGAGGCTCTCGTATCTCGTCGCTCTTGACCCGTTGCGCTGGGGCTGGGCCCAGCGACGGGCGCCGGCCCGGGGGCCGCTCTCGTTTCCTGCTGCGCTTTTTATGCGCCAACGGGCCCGCAGGGCTTGCGACATATCAAGCTTCGGGGCGATGTGCCTCCCCTTGCGCAGCGGCAAAGCGACGCAACGGCGCCCTTGATCTGGCGCAAGCCAGGGTTTGCGGTCGGGCGTTTAGTCTGCAGCCCATCGACAAGCCGCCGCCTGCAGTCAGGGGTGCGGCAAGAGAAGAAGAGACCAAGGGTCCCCACCGTGTCCTGGCGCCTTTCCACTGCCAGATCGACCGCCACCGCAAGGGCCGCAAGATGAACCCCTATGTGGTGTTCCTGCTGTACCTGATGGCCATCCTGGGCTTCGTCGCCATCACGCTGGCGATGAACGCCGTGCTCGGCCCCAAGCCGCTGGGCACGGATGTGAAGTACGAGCCCTTCGAATGCGGCGCCATGCCGGTGGGCAGCCTGAACGCCAAGGCCGTGCCGATCAAGTACTACGCCGTGGCCATCGTCTTCATCCTGTTCGACCTGGAGACGGTGTTCCTCTTCATCTGGGCCCTGGCCGCGCAGCCGCTGAGCGACTTCATGCTGCTGACCTTCTTCCTCTTCATGGCGCTGCTGGTGCTGATCGTGCTGTACGTCTACAAGGCGCGGCTGATCGAAGCGGTGACGGAGTAGCCGGCATGTACGCACGCACCATCCCCATCGTCCCGGCCGAGCACAGCAAGGACGGCAGCTTCGAGTTCCTGACCACGAAGAAGGACGAGCTCATCGGCTGGGCGCGCAAGTTCTCGATCTTCCCCTACCCCTTCGTCACCGCCTGCTGCGCGATGGAGTTCATGGCCGTCAGCGCCACGCCCTACGACACCGACCGCTTCGGCGCCGCGCTGCCGCGCTTCTCGCCGCGCCAGGCCGACCTGCTGATGGTGGTGGGCACGGTGACGCACAAGCAGGCGCCGATCCTGCTGAAGGTCTACGAGCAGATGTGCGAGCCCAAGTGGGTGATGGCCTTCGGCGTCTGCGCCAGCAGCGGCGGCTTCTACCAGAACTACGCCGCCGTGGCCGGCATCGACCGCATCGTGCCGGTGGACGTCTACATCCCCGGCTGCCCGCCGCGGCCCGAGATGGTCATCGACGGCATCATGCAGCTGCAGGAAAAGATCGCCGGCAGCCGGCACCTCATCGTGGGCGACAGGTTCTGATCGTGACGGCCGCGATCTTCGACACCCTGCAAGCCGCGCTGGCGCCCGTCGCCGGGCCGGGGCTGGTGTCGCACGGCCTGCTCGTCTTCACGCCCGCACCCGAGGCCTTGGTGCCGACGGTGCGCGCCTTGCGCGACGCGCACGGCTTCGACATCTTCCTCGACGTCACGGCCATCGACTGGATCGAGCAGCTGCCGCGCTTCGAGGTCGTCTGGCATTTCTACTCGACCACGCACAAGGTGCGCGTGCGGCTGAAGACCCGCGTCGCCGAGGCCGACCCGGCGGTGGACAGCTTGACGCCGTTCTACGGCTCGGCCGCGTTCATGGAACGCGAGTGCCACGACATGTACGGCATCCGCTTCATCGGCAACGCCGACCTGCGCCCCATCCTGCTCTACGAAGGCTTCATCGGCCACCCGCTGCGCAAGGACTACCCCAAGCAGCAGGAGCAGCCGCTCGTGCCCTACCGCATCTGACGAGGCCCCGCGTGGACACCCGCACCCGGCCGCCCGGCCCGCACATCGCCAACCCCGTGCGCTCGATCTACGA
>CAIWPS010000610.1 GCA_903914615.1 uncultured beta proteobacterium
ACCGCCGCGGCCAGCGCCATGTCGGACTCGATCAGCCGGGCTGCGGCAGCCAGGTTCATGTCCTCCTCGGCCAGCAGCAGCGACAGCTGCACCAGCGATTGCGGCTGCGACGGGATGTCGATGTCGAGCGAGCGCAGTTCGGGGTTCACGGACATGGGCGGCGGCGCGGGCGTGGGCGGGATGGTCCTCATGCTAGGCCGCGGCCCGGCGGGCGCAGGCGCGCATCAGCGGGGCTTTCCCGGCGCTGTTCCTGGCCTCGGCGACGGCCAGGGCGCAAGAAAAAAAAGGGCCCCCAGCGGGGGCGCCTTCAAAGCCGGCCCGTCTGGGCGGGGCCGGTCTGTGTTCGTCACTGCGTTCGGTGCGCTGTCGTCTCCTCATGCCCCCGTGGGGCGGCGCGGCCCTGAAGGTGCGCCGCCACGAGTGCGCGAAATGTAGCGGCCGTGCGCCCGCGCGCCATCCGGGCTAACCCGCCGCGTCGGCCAGCAGCCAGGCGGCGGCGCGCTCGGCGATCATCAGGGTCGGCGCGTTGGTGTTGCCGCTGGTGATGGTGGGCATGACGCTGGCGTCGGCGATGTGCAGCCCCTGCAGGCCGTGCACGCGCAGCCGCGCGTCGACCACCGCCCCGGCATCGCCCGCCGGGCCCATGCGGCAGGTGCCGACGGGGTGGAAGATGGTGGTGCCGATGTCGCCGGCCAGCCGTGCCAGGTCGTCGTCGCTCTGGAACTGCACCCCGGGCCGGATCTCGCGCGGCCGGTAGCGCGCCAGCGCGGGCATGGCGGCGATGCGGCGCGTCAGGCGCAGCGAGTCGGCGGCGACCTGGCGGTCCTCGGGCGTGGACAGGTAGCGCGGCTGGATCAGCGGCGCATCCTGCGGCCGCGGCGAGCGGATGCGCACCTGTCCACGCGAGCTCGGGTTGAGGTTGCAGACGCTGGCGGTGAAGGCGTCGTGGCGGTGCAGCGGCTGGCCGAAGGCGTCCAGCGACAAGGGCTGCACGTGGTATTCCAGGTTAGGCCAGGCCTGCGCCGCCGATGAACGCGTGAAGGCCCCCAGCTGCGACGGCGCCATGCTCATCGGGCCGCTGCGGCGCAGCAGGTATTCGAGGCCGATGCGCGCCTTGCCCAGCAGCGAATGGGCCAGGGTGTTGAGCGTCTTCACGCCCTCGACGGCGAAGACGGCGCGGATCTGCAGGTGGTCCTGCAGGTTCTCGCCGACGCCGGCGAGTTCGTGCTGCGGCGCGATGCCCAGCCCGTGCAGCAGCGCTGCCGGCCCGATGCCCGAAAGCTGCAGGATCTGCGGCGTGCCGATGGCGCCGGCGCACAACACGACGCCGCGCATGGCCTGGGCCTGCAGCGGCGCGCCGCCTTCGACGGGCAGCACCTCGATGCCGGTCACGCGGCCGCCCTCCAGCAGCAGCCGCGAGGTCTGGGCGCCGGTCCAGACCTGCAGGTTGGGCCGCCCCACCACCGGGCGCAGGAAGGCCTTGGAGGTGTTCCAGCGCACGCCGCGCTTCTGGTTGACCTCGAAGTAGCCCACGCCTTCGTTGTCCCCGCGGTTGAAGTCCTCGGTGGCGGGGATGCCGGCTTCGCGCGCCGCAGCGGCGAAGGCGTCCAGGATCTCCCACGACAGGCGCTGGCGGTCGACGCGCCATTCGCCGCCGGCGCCGTGGCGCTCGTCGGCGCCGCGCCAATGGTCCTCGTGGCGCATGAAGTGCGGCAGACAATGCTCCCAGCGCCAGGCGGGGTCGCCGCTGAGCTCGGCCCAGCGGTCGTAGTCGCGCGACTGGCCGCGCATGTAGATCATGCCGTTGATGCTGGAGCAGCCGCCCAGCACCTTGCCGCGCGGGTAGCCCAGGCTGCGGCCGTTCAGCCCGGGGTCGGGCTCGGTCTTGTACAGCCAGTCGGTGCGCGGGTTGCCGATGCAGTACAGGTAGCCCACGGGGATGTGGATCCAGTGGTAGTCGTCGTGGCCGCCGGCCTCCACCAGCAGCACCCGCCGGCGCGGGTCGGCCGAGAGCCGGTTGGCGAGGAGGCAGCCGGCGGTGCCGGCGCCGACGACGATGTGGTCGTAGGGGCTCATGCCTCAGCGCGGCAGCGGCGTGGCGAGCACCGGGAAGAGCTTGATGAGGCCGTCGGCCAGCAGTTCGACCGCCATCGCGGCCAGGATTAGGCCCATCAGTCGCGTCATCACGTTGATGCCCGTGCGGCCCAGCACCTTGGCGATGCGGCCCGAGGCCGTGAAGGCCAGGTAGGTGACGACGCCGATGACCACGCCGTAGCCCACCAGCACGCCGAGCTGCCAGAGGTGGCGCGTCTTCTCGGCGTAGATGACCATGGTGGAGATGGTCGCCGGCCCCGTCAGCAACGGAATCGTCAGCGGCACGACGGCGATGCTGGCGCCGGCGTCGACCTTCTCGTTGCCGTCGCTGACGTCGCTGGGCTTGCTCTGCGCCGGCTGCGCGTTCAGCATGGCCAGCGAGCTGATGAGCAGCAGCGTGCCGCCGCCGACCTGGAACGAGGCCAGCGAAATGCCGAAGAACTCGATGATCTTCAGCCCCGCCAGCGCGCTGACGGCGATGACGACGAAGGCCGAGAAGGCGCTGATGTTGATCGTGCGCCGGCGCTGCGCCGGCGTGAAGGTCTGCGTGAAGTGGATGAAGAACGGCACGACGCCGATCGGGTTGACGATGGCCAGCAGGGCCACCAGCGGCTTGAGCAAATCCATGCCGCGATGGTAGGGGCAGCCCGCGCCGCGCCCGCGCCCCCTTCGGCGCTCGTCTGCCGGGCACCCAAGGGTTTTCCCATGGGTGACAAAACAACAAAGGTTCGGCTACCGCTTTACAGACCCCGGGAAGCAGTGACCTAATACGGAGTCTGTGTCTGGCAGCCGCACCTTTCGCTTGATTGGTTCACGCAGGGTTGAGCTCCGCATGGTTTTAAGTAGGATCTTTTGAGGGCTCCCCGTGGGAAACAAACTGTACGTAGGTAACCTGGCCTATTCGGTGCGCGATGACTCGCTGCTGCAGGCTTTTTCGCAATTCGGCACCGTCACCTCCGCGAAGGTCATGATGGACCGCGAGACCGGCCGTTCCAAGGGCTTCGGCTTCGTGGAAATGGGCTCGGACCCCGAGGCCCAGGCCGCCATCAACGGCATGAACGGCCAGCCCATCGACGGCCGCGCAGTCGTCGTCAATGAAGCCCGTCCGCGCGAAGAGCGTCCGGGCGGCTTCGGCGGCGGTGGTGGCAGCCGCGGCGGCTACGGCGGCGGCGGCGGTGGTGGCGGCTACGGTGGCGGTGGCGGCGGCGGTGGTGCTGGCGGTGCCGGCGGCGGCGGTGGCCGCAGCCCCTACGGTGGCGGTGGCGGTGGTCGCAGCCCCTACGGCGGTGGCGGTGGCGGCGGCAGCCGTGGCGGCTACGGCGGTGGCAGCAGCGGCGGCGGTGGCGGCAGCCGCGGCGGCTACTGAGCAAGCACCCGGGCCGGTACGCAACGGCCCGACATCGCTCTGCAGACAGAAAGGCACCCGCGGGTGCCTTTTCGCTTTCTACGTGCGCCTTGGCTTGCGTCCGCGGCCGGCCATGGCGCGGTCGTACAGGGCGTTCGGCAACAGTCGCAGCAGCTTGGCGACGACAGCCATCTGCCAGGGTATGACGCGGTAGCTGGCGCCTGCCGAGATGGCAGCGAAGGCATGTTCGGCGAAGCGTTCGGCCGGCATCAGGAAGGGCATCGAGTACGGGTTCTTCGCCGTCAGCGGCGTGGCGATGAAGCCGGGCAGGAGCGTCACCACGCGCACACCGGTGCCGCGCGTCTCACCGCGCAGGCTCTCGCAGTAGGCCACCACGGCGGCCTTGCTGGCGCAATAGGCGCCATGGCCGGGCAGGCCGCGGATGGCGGCGACGCTGGCGACGCCCACCAGCGTGCCCGAACCGCGCTGGCGCATGCGGCGCAGGAAGGGGTGGAAGGTGGCGGCCACGCCGACGGTGTTCACGGCGAAGGTCTCGCGCAGGACGTCCAGGTCGGCGCGCTCGCCGGTGTCCATGCCGACGCTGATGCCCGCATTGGCCACCACCACGTCGGGCAGACCCTGGCGGGCGATGCAGTCCTCGGCCGCGCCCACGATGCTCTCGGGCTGCGACACGTCGGCGCCATAGACCGCGGCGCGCGCACCGTCCAGTCCTTGCGCCTGCACCCAGGCCTCCAGTTCGGCGCTGCGGCGCGCCACCAGCGCCAGCCGCCAGCCCGCGGCGGCGTAGCGTGCCGCCAAGGCCTGGCCGATGCCGCTGGACGCGCCGGTGATGAAAATCAACGGCGCACTCATGATGCTGCGCCGGTGATGAAGACCCGGGGTGCGCTCACCAGGCCGCCCGCGGCGTCAGTTCGGCACGCAGCGGCCCTTTCAGGTCCAGGCGCTGCGTCGCGTGGTCGTAGTCCAGGCCTGCCGCCCGCATCTGGCTGCTGCCCAGCTGAACCTGCACCGGCAGGTGGCTGCTGACGCGCTCGGTGACGAACCAGGCCTGCAGGAACTCGCCGCGCATGACCAGCGGCGTACCCGCCGCGTCGGTGCTCGCCACCTCGGCACCGCCCAGCAGCTGCACTTCACTGCCGTCGCCGTTGCCGATGGCACGGCGCGCGTGGGCCAGGGTGACGCGACCGTCGGCAGCGATGGCACGGATGACCGCGCCCTCGATCTCGATGCGGTCGTCGGCCGGGAAATGCTTCAGCTGTTCCCCTTCGATGCGCAGCTTCAGGCGCCCGCCGCTGTCGAAGCGCTCGACGGCAAAGCGCGACATCGTGTAGTCGGGGTCGGGCGACACGGGCCGCGCGTCCGCCTCGACCGGCGGGCCGGGCGAGTTCTTCACCAGCCACCACGTCGCCAGGGCCAGCAGCGCCATCAGCAGCAGCGGCAGGTAGGCCGACAGCTGCTCGCGCCAGCGCAGGTGCCAGGGCACGGCGGCACGCGGCGCGAGGCGGCGCAGCGGGCCGACCGAGATCGGCACTTCGGGCAGGTCGGGCAGGTGCAGCTCCACGCTCACCACCCGCTCATGCGCCGTCCAGGGTCTGCAGCTGCCCGGCCAGCAGGGCGGCGTAGCGGCCGCTGGCCATCAGCAGCAGGTCGCAGAACTCGCGTGCCGCACCATGGCCGCCACCCTGTGCGGTGACGTGGTGCGCCCGCGCCCTCACCTCGGCATGGGCGTTGGCCGGCGCGCAGGCGAAGCCGGCGCACCGCAGCAGCGGCAGGTCGGGCCAGTCGTCACCCATGGCCGCGACATCCGGCCAGTCCAGGCCCAGCGCGGCCAGCAGCGACTGCGCCGCGGCCAGCTTGTCGTGGACGCCGTAGACGGCGTGGACCAACCCGAGGTCGGCCACGCGGCGGCGCACCGCCGGCGAGTCGCGACCGGTGATGACCAGCGGCGCGATGCCGCCCTGCTGCAGCAGCTTCAGGCCGTGGCCGTCCAGCGTCGAGAAGGCCTTCACCGTCTCGCCCTGCTCGCCGATGTAGAGGCGCCCGTCGGTCAGCACGCCGTCGACGTCGAAGATCGCCGCCTTCATGCCCAGCCCGCTGCCCTGCGCGCGCAGCAGCAGCTCGGGGGCGAAGCGCAGGGCCGGCGGCATGCTTCAGATCACCTTCGCGCGCATCAGGTCGTTGGAGTTCAAGGCCCCCACCAGCCGGCCGTCGCCGTCGACGACGAGCACGCTGGTGATGCGGTGCTGCTCCATCACGCCGGCCGCGTCGACCGCCAGCGCGTCCTCGCGCACCAGCCGCGGCCCGCGGTGCATGACCTCGCTGGCGACGAGCGCGCGCAGGTCGGTGCCGCGCTGGATGAGGCGGCGCAGGTCGCCGTCGGTGAAGATGCCCAGCGGCCGCGCGTCGCCATCGACGACGGCGGCGAAGCCCAGGCCCTTGCCCGTCATCTCGCGGAGCAGGGCGTCGAAGCTGGCCGCGGGCGGCACCTGCGGCACGGCGTCGCCGCCGCGCATGAGGTCGCGCACGTGGATGAGCAACTTGCGCCCGAGCGCGCCGCCGGGGTGCGAGCGCGCGAAGTCCTCCTCGCGGAAGCCGCGCGCGTCCAGCAGCGCCACCGCCAGCGCATCCCCCAGCGCCATCTGCGCCGTCGTGCTGGCCGTGGGCGCCAGGTTCAGCGTGCAGGCCTCTTCGTCGACGGCGCTGGACAGCACCAGGTCGGCATGGCGGCCCAGCGTCGAATCGGGGCGCCCGGTCATGGCGATGAAGGTCACCGCCAGGCGCCGCAGCGCGGGCAGCAGCGCCGCCAGCTCGTCGCTCTCGCCGCTGTTGCTGATGGCCAGCACGATGTCGCCGGCCATCACCATGCCGAGGTCGCCGTGGCTGGCCTCGGCGGGGTGGACGAACATCGCCGGCGTGCCGGTGGAGGCCAGCGTGGCGGCGATCTTGCGGCCGACATGGCCGCTCTTGCCCATGCCCATCACGACGACGCGGCCGCGGCCTTCCAGCATCGCCTGCACGGCCTGCGCGAAGGCCGGGCCCTGGCGCGCCGCCAGCCCCGTGAGGGCGCGGGCCTCGATCTCGAAGGTGCGCGCTGCCAGCTGCAGCGCGCGCTCGGCGTCGAAGGGTCGGGGCGCGGTCACCGCGGCAGGCGCTCGAATAGCATCGGCTGATTCTAGGCACCCCCCCTGGCACCGGCTTGGCTTCCACGCTCGAACTCGTCCTGCTCTACCTGGTCGCCGCGGTGCTGGGCGTGGTCGCCTGCCGATCGCTGAAGCTGCCGCCGATGCTGGGCTACCTGGTGGTGGGCGTGGTCATCGGGCCCAACGCGCTGGCGCTGGCCAAGGACACCGCCGGCGTCAAATACCTGGCCGAGTTCGGCGTCGTCTTCCTGATGTTCGTCATCGGCCTGGAGTTCAACCTGCCCAAGCTGCGCAGCATGCGCACGCTGGTCTTCGGCCTCGGGCTGTCCCAGGTGGTCCTGACGATGGTGGCCACGCTGGCGGGCCATTTCGCGCTCGCCTGGGGCTACGGCACCCTCACCGGCAAGGTCTGGCAGATGCACTGGCAGGGCGCGGTGGTGCTGGGCGGGGCGCTGGCGATGTCGTCCACCGCCATCGTCGTGAAGATGATGGCCGAGCGGCTGGAGCTGGAAAGCGAACATGGCCGCCGCGTGCTCGGCGTGCTGCTGTTCCAGGACCTGGCCGTGGTGCCGCTGCTGGTGCTGATCCCGGCCATGGGCTCGCCGGCCGAGCAGATGCTCATCGCCATGGCGTGGGCCGGCCTGAAGGCGGCCGCGCTGCTGACGCTGCTGCTGGTGGGCGGGCAGAAGCTGATGCGGCGCTGGCTGACCATCGTGGCACGGCGCAAGAGCGAAGAGCTCTTCATGCTGAACCTGCTGCTCGTCACGCTGGGCCTGGCCTGGCTGACCGAGCTGGCCGGCCTGTCGCTGGCGCTGGGCGCCTTCGTCGCCGGCATGCTGGTGGCCGAGACCGAATACAAGCACCAGGTGGAGACCGACATCCGGCCCTTCCACGACGTGCTGCTGGGCCTGTTCTTCATCACCATCGGCATGAAGCTGGACTGGCGGCCGGTGCTCGAGCAATGGCCGCTGGTGCTGCTGCTGACCACGGTGCCCGTGGTGGCCAAGTTCGTGCTGGTGGCGGCGCTGGCGCGCGCCTTCCACGCCGCGCCGGGCGTGGCCCTGCGCACCGGCCTGTACCTGGCGCAGGCCGGCGAGTTCGGCTTCGTGCTGCTGACCCTGGGCGCCGAGCGCGGCCTGGTGCAGCCGCACTGGGTGAGCCCGGTGCTGGCCTGCATGGTGCTGTCGATGCTGGCCACGCCCTTTCTCATCCTCTACAGCAACCGCATCGTCAACCGCCTGAGCGCCAGCGACTGGCTGATGCAGTCGGTGGCGCTGACGACCATCGCCAAGCGCGCCATCGCCGCCGAGCGCCACGTCATCATCTGCGGCTACGGCCGCAGCGGCCAGAACCTGGCGCGGCTGCTCGGCAACGAGCGCATCCCCTACATGGCGCTGGACCTCGACCCCGACCGCGTGCGCCAGGCAGCGGCCGCCGGCCAGAGCGTGGTCTTCGGCGACGCCGCACGGCTGCAGAGCCTGATGGCCGCCGGCCTGGCGCGCGCCGCAGCGGTGGTGGTGAGCTACCACGACACGCCGTCGGCACTGAAGATCCTGCAGCTGGTGCAGGCCCATGCGCCGCGGGTGCCGGTGATCGTGCGCACCATCGACGACGCCGACATCGACAGGCTCAAGGCCGCCGGCGCCACCGAGGTCGTGCCCGAGGCCGTCGAAGGCAGCCTGATGCTGGCCGGCCATGCGCTGGCGCTGGTGGGGGTGCCGATGAAGCGCGTCATCCGCATCACCCGCGACGCCCGCGACGCCCGCTACAGCCTGCTGCGCGGCTACTTCCACGGCAGCGACGACGACACCGTGGAGGAACTCGACCAGGCAAGGCTGCAGAGCGTGACCCTGCCCGAGGCCTGCGCCTGGGCCGGCCATGTGCTGGACGAGCTGGCGCTGCACGCCATGGGCGTGAGCGTGGTCTCGATACGGCACGCCGGCGGCGGCGTCACCGCACCGGCGGCCGACCACCGCATGGCGGCCGGCGACACGCTGGTGCTGTCGGGGCTGCCTGAACCGCTGGCGCTGGCCGAGGAAAAGCTGCTGCGCGGGTAGGCGACGCCGCGCCTGCACAACAGCTACTTGCCGATGCAGAAGCGGCTGAAGATTTCGCCGAGCAGGTCTTCGTTGCTGAACTCGCCCGTGATCTCGCCCAAGGCGCCGTGCGCCAGCCGCAGCTCTTCGGCCAGCAGCTCCAGCGCGCGGTCGCCGGCTGCGGCTTGCGCCTGCGCCTGCAGCAGGTGTGCGCGGGCGCGCTGCAGCGCCTGCACATGGCGCGTGCGGGCGATGAACAGCCCCTCGGGCGCCGCCTGCCAGCCGGCCAGGCGCAGGAGGGCCTGACGCAGGCCCTCCAGCCCCTGCCCCGTGCGCGCCGACAGCAGCACGGCCCCTTCGGCTTGCGGTGAACCGGCCATGACGGCGATGTCCGCCTTGTTGAAGACCTCCAGCACCGGCACCCCCGCTGGCAGCGCCGCCGCGACGACGGCCTCGGCGGCGTCGTAGGCAGGCTCGCCGCGCCGCGCCAGGTCGTGCAGGAACAGCACCACGTCGGCCTGCGCGATGGCCTGCCAGCTGCGCCCGATGCCGATGCGCTCGACCTCGTCGGCCGCCTCGCCGGGCGCGCGCAGGCCGGCGGTGTCGACGACGTGCAGCGGCACGCCTTCGATCTGGATCGTCTGCGCCACGCGGTCGCGCGTCGTGCCGGGGATAGGCGTGACGATGGCCAGCTCGGCCCCCGCCAGTGCATTCAGCAACGAGCTCTTGCCGACATTGGGCTGGCCGGCGATGACCACCTGCAGCCCTTCGCGCAGCAGCGCGCCCTGGCGCGCGCGCGCCAGGGCCTCGTCCAGCGTCTGCACCAGCCCGGCCAGCTGCGCCCTCGCGCCGGCCTGCTCGAGGAAGTCGATCTCTTCCTCGGGGAAGTCCAGGGTCGCCTCGACCAGCATGCGCAGCCGCACGGTGCGTTCCGAAAGCCTTCCGATCTCGGCCGAGAAGGCGCCGGCCAGCGAGCGCGCCGCCGAGCGCGCCGCGGCTTCGGTGCTGGCGTCGATGAGGTCGGCCACGGCCTCGGCCTGAGCGAGGTCGAGCTTGTCGTTGAGGAAGGCGCGCTCGGTGAACTCGCCTGGCGCCGCCAGGCGCAGGCCCGGCTGGGCCTGCAGGCAGCGAGCCAGCAGCAGCTGCAGCAGCACCGGGCCGCCGTGGGCCTGCAGCTCCAGCACGTCCTCGCCGGTGTAGGAATGCGGCGCCGGAAAGTGCAGCGCCAGGCCGCGGTCCAGCGTCTCGCCACCTTCGCCCAGGAAGGGCAGCAGCGTGGCCCGTCGCGGCGCCAGCGGCCGGCCGCAGACGGCCAGGATCAGCGCCGAGAGGTCGCGCCCGCTCGCACGCACGATGCCCACCGCCCCACGCCCGGGGGCGCTGGCGATGGCGACGATGGTGTCCTGGTGGCGGCCGGGCAGGGCGCCAGGGTCGGGCTCGCGCATGTTGGCGTCATTCTGGCGCGGCCAGCAATGATGGCGCGGGTGGAGCGGCGTGGGCCCGTGAAGGCGTCCCGCCCGGACCTCCTGAGCCGGCTCTCATCGAACCGGGTCGCCCGCATGTGCTGATCGTCGGCGCCGCGGCGCCGCGGCTCAACCCCCGATCAGGGGACGGCCCCCCGGCGGCCGTGCGCTATTTGCCGTTCACGCCGAGTTGCTTGTTGATGAACCACTGCTGGGCGATCGACAGGATGTTGTTCGTCAGCCAGTACAGCACCAGGCCGGCCGGGAAGAAGAAGAACATGAAGCCGAAGGCCAGCGGCATGATCCACATCATCTTGGCCTGCACCGGGTCCGGCGGCGCCGGGTTCAGCCAGACCTGGAACAGCGACGAGGCCGTCATCAGCAGCGGCAGAATGAACCAGGGGTCCTTGGCCGAAAGGTCGTGGATCCAGCCTATCCAGGGCGCGTTGCGCATCTCCACGCTGGACAGCAGCACCCAGTACAGGGCGATGAAGAAGGGCATCTGGACGAAGATCGGCAGGCAGCCGCCGATGGGGTTGACCTTCTCTTCCTTGTAGATGCGCATCATCTGCTGCTGCATCTCCTGCGGCTTGTCCTTGTAGCGCTCCTTCAGCTCGGCCACCTTGGGCGCCACGGCCTTCATCTTGCCCATGCTGCGGTAGGCGCTGGCGTTGAGCCAGTAGAAGGCGATCTTCAGCAGCACCACCAGCGCCACGATGGCGAAGCCCCAGTTGCCGATGAGCGCGTGCAGCTGGGTCAGCAGCCAGAACAGCGGCTTGGACAGCACCGTCAGCCAGCCGTAGTCCTTCACCAGCTCCAGCCCCGGCGCCAGCGCCGCCAGCTTGTTCTCTTCCTGCGGGCCGGCGAACAGCACGGCGTCGACGGCCTTGCTCGATCCGGCCGCCACATCGCCGAGCGGCAGCACCATGGCGATGGTGTATTCGTTGTCGCCGACCTTGGCGGTGCGGAACTCGCGCGGGCCGGGCTGCGTCACCAGCCAGGCCGAGGCGAAGTAGTGCTGCACCATCGCGACCCAGCCGTTGTCGGCGCTCTTGTCGTGGCTGTCGCTGCCCTTGGCGATGTCCTTGAAGTCGATCTTGTGGAACTTGCTGGCCTCGGTGTACATCGCCGGGCCGGTGAAGGTGCTGTAGAACTTCGAGCCGCCCTCGGCCGGGTTGCCGTCGCGCGCCAGCTGCAGGTACAGCTGCGCCGGCACCGCGGTGTTGCCCTGGTTGACGAACTCGTGGCGCACGCCGATGGTGTATTCGCCGCGCTTGAGGGTGTAGGTCTTGACGAGCTTGTGGCCGTCGACGGCCGGCGACTCGAAGCGCAGCACCAGCTCGTTGGCGCCTGGCGCGAGTGTGCGCTCACCAGGTGCGACCGTCATCTGGGTCAGGTGGTTGGGCAGCGCCACGCCCGCTTGCGTGGTCACGAGACCGGTCTGCGCCACGTACAGGCGGTTGGCGCTCTGGTCCAGCAGCGCCACGTTGTGGGTCGGGTCGACGCTGTCGCGGTAGCCCAGCAGTTCCAGCCGCACCAGCGAGCCGCCCTGGCTGTCGAAGGTGGCCTTGACGACGTCGGTGCTGAGCGTGACCTGCTCGCCAGTGGGCAGGGCGGCAGGCGGCGCCGGCACGACCGCGGTGGCTGCGGCCCCCGTCGCCGAAGGCACGGCCGAGGGCAGTGTGGCCGCGGGCACGCCGGCCGATGCCGGCGGTGTTGCAGCGCCGACGGCGACGGGCCGCGCCGAACCGCCGAACATCGAGGGGTGGCCGTTGTGCTTCTGCCAGGCGTCCCACAGCAGCACGAGCGACATCGTGAAGACCACCCAGAGCAGGGTGCGGCGTATATCGGTCATGACAACTTCCGGGTCGGGCTGCCTTCGTCGGCCGCCTCGGGTTCGGTGGACAGGCGCAGGCGCGTGAAGAGGCCGGCGACGGGATGGGGAAAATGCTCGGGCACCGGGTCGCAGCCGCCCTCGCACCAGGGGTGGCAGCGCAACAGGCGCGCCGCCGCGAGCACCGTACCGCCGGCGGCGCCATGGCGCTGCAGCGCCTGCAGGGCGTAGCTCGAGCAACTGGGTTCGAATCGGCAGACGTTTCCCAGCCAGGGCTTGAGCCACCAGCGGTAAGCGCGGACCAGCAGCACCAGCAGCCGCTGCGGCAGGTCGCGCATGGCCTTCAAGACCACGACCGTCGTCTCGTTCAAGTGCGTCAAGTGCGGGCCTGCAGCAACAGTCCGTCGAGCTCGCTACGTGCCGCCGCCGCCAGCGCCACCGATCGGGCGGAAATGAACTCGGCCGGTGCGAAGGGGTGGCGCAGGCGCACCAGCCACAGGCCGCCGGGCAAGCTGGCCGCGTGGCGCTCGAAGGCACTGCGCACCTGGCGCTTGAGCAGGGTGCGTGTCACGGCCCGGCGCGCATGGCGCTTCGGAACCACGCAGCCCAACCAAAGGCCTGGTGGCAAGTCATCCACAGGTTCGGGACAGACCGGTGCAGTGCTTGTGGATAACTCGTCCCGCCCCGGCTTTGCGCCGGGCCGCTGACGCGGTGCGGGCCCGCCATCCACGTGGTGCAAAGCGAAGTGAGCGCTTCGCGAACGCGACCGCGCCGCGAGCAGCCGCTCGAAGTCGGCCTTGTTGACAATGCGATTCACGGCGCGCTGCGGCAGGGGTTCGGGCAGCCCGGGCGTCTCGCCTTGGGCACTGCGGCGCACCGAAAGCGGCGCTGCGCTCAGACGGCCAGGCGCTTGCGCCCCTTGGCGCGGCGGGCATTGATGACGGCACGGCCGCCGCGGGTCTTCATGCGCACCAGGAACCCGTGGGTGCGGGCGCGGCGGATCTTGGACGGTTGATAGGTGCGCTTCATGACACGGCTCGCTCTCGAACTTGAGGGGATGGGTTGGAAATCGGGGAAACCCACGATTACAGCAAAAAACGCCAATCCGGTCAAACACTTGCACCACAGACCGCCGCGCTTCGCGGGGCTTGACGCCGCGGCCGAAGTTGTGGATAACCTCCATCCGCCGGTCGCGAGGGACCCCTGAATCGGCGGCTCCCGAAAGAAGATTTCCACAATGAGCACCGACTTGTGGCAGCGCGGTTGCGAGCGACTCGCTTCCGAACTGCCTGAACAACAATTCAACACCTGGATCCGCCCGCTGGCGCCCGTGCCCCGAACCCCCGATGGCGACGCCGGCCCGGCCGGCGTGGCCACGGCCGGCGTCGAGGCGGTGGTGGCCGTGCAGGTGCCCAACCGCTTCAAGCTCGAATGGATACGGTCGCAGTACAGCGGCCGCATCGAATCGGCCCTGGCTGCGGTGGCCGGCCACCCCGTGCGCCTGGAGCTGACCCTGGCGCCGCGCAACGATGGCGCGGGTGCCTCCGGGTCACGACACCCGGCGGGCGGCCCGCCGGCCAACGCCGCCACGCTGGCGGCACAAGCGCTGGAACGGGCCGCCGGCAGCGGCCCGTCGAGCGCGGGCTACCGGCCAGCGGGGCATGCCGCCGAGCCTTCGGTGGCAGTCACGCCACACCGGCTGAACACCGCGCTGACCTTCGACACCCTGGTCGCCGGCCGCGCCAACCAGATGGCCCGCACCGCGGCGCTGCACGTGGCCGGCGCGCCGGGGGTCATGTACAACCCGCTCTTCATCTACGGCGGCGTCGGCCTGGGCAAGACGCACCTGGTGCACGCCGTGGGCAACGCCCTGCTGAAGGACCGCCCCCACGCCCGCGTGCTCTACCTGCACGCCGAGCAGTTCATCAGCGACGTCGTCAAGAACTACCAGCGCAAGACCTTCGATGAGCTGAAGGCCAAGTACCACAGCCTGGACCTGCTGCTCATCGACGACGTGCAGTTCTTCGCCGGCAAGGATCGCACGCAGGAGGAGTTCTTCAACGCCTTCGAGGCCCTGCTGACCAAGCGCGCGCACATCATCATGACCAGCGACACCTACCCCAAGGGCCTGGTCGACATCGACGAACGCCTGACGAGCCGCTTCGACGCCGGCCTGACGGTCGCCATCGAGCCACCCGAGCTGGAAATGCGTGTCGCCATCCTGCTGCGCAAGGCGCTGGGCGAAGGCACCGAGATGCCCGAGGACGTGGCCTTCTTCATCGCCAAGAACGTGCGCGCCAATGTGCGTGAACTGGAAGGCGCGCTGCGCAAGGTGCTGGCCTACAGCCGCTTCAGCCACAAGGACATCAACATCACCCTGGCGCGCGAGGCGCTGAAGGACCTGCTGAGCATCCAGAACCGCCAGATCAGCGTCGAGAACATCCAGAAGACGGTGGCCGACTTCTACAAGATCAAGGTCGCCGACATGTACAGCAAGAAGCGCCCGGCGAGCATCGCGCGCCCGCGCCAGATCGCCATGTACCTGGCCAAGGACATGACCAAGAAGAGCCTGCCCGAGATCGGCGAGCTCTTCGGTGGCCGCGACCACACCACCGTGCTGCACGCGGTGCGCAAGATCGGCGCCGAACGCGGCGTCAACCCCGAGCTGAACCAGCAGCTGCACGTGCTGGAGCAGACGCTCAAGGGCTAGCGCGTGCCACTGCCTGCCGGTGCGGCTGGCAAGTCTGTGGAGAACATCGGCACAAGACCCTTCTTTTCCACAGACCCTGGGCAACGGGCCTTTTTGTCCCCTTTCCGGGTGCAGCGGGCGCGGGGCCTGGCGCACAGGGTTCGCCGCCTCATAAGCCGTTGATGGAAAAGGCGAAAATAGCGTTGTCCCCAGATTCGCGGTTGCTCTACCAGCTACCACTACCCTTCTAAGAAGAGGATTGCATGATTGTTCTCAAAGCCGCGCAGGCCAACCTGCTCGAAGCACTGCAGTCGGTGGCCGGGATCGTCGAGCGCCGCCACACCCTGCCCATCCTGGCCAACGTGCTGCTGCGCAAGACCGGCGACAGCATCGAGTTCACCACCAGCGACCTCGAGATCCAGGTCCGCACCCACGCCCAGCTCGGCGGCGACAGCGGGCAGCTGGCCACCACGGTGGGCGCGCGCAAGCTCATCGACATCCTGCGCAGCCTGCCTGCAGACCAGGTGGTCACCATCAGCAGCGCCCAGAACAAGCTCACGCTGACCGGTGGCAAGAGCCGCTTCACGCTGCAGACCCTGCCCGCCGACGACTTCCCGCTGGTCAACGAGAGCGTCGACTTCGGCCCCACCTTCGCGGTGCCGCAGAAAACGCTGCGCGAGCTCATCAACCAGGTGCACTTCTCGATGGCGGTGCACGACATCCGCTACTACCTCAACGGCATCCTCTTCATCGCCGAAGGCAAGCTGCTGACGCTGGTGGCCACCGACGGCCATCGCCTCGCGCTGGCCCAGGCGCAGCTGGCCACCGAGGTGCCGAGCAAGCAGGAAGTCATCCTGCCGCGCAAGACCGTGCTGGAACTGCAGCGACTGCTGCGCGACGAAGACACCGCCATCGAGATGCGCTTCGCCAACAACCAGGCCAAGTTCGCCTTCAGCGGCATGGAATTCGTCACCAAGCTGGTCGAAGGCAAGTTCCCCGACTACAACCGCGTCATCCCCAAGAACCACAAGAACACGGTCACGCTGGGCCGCGCACCGCTGCTGGCCAGCCTGCAGCGCGCCGCCATCCTGACCAGCGACAAGTTCAAGGGCGTGCGCGTGAACATCGAGCCCGGCCTGCTGCGCATCGCCTCCAGCAACGCCGAGCAGGAAGAGGCCAAGGAAGAGCTGGAGATCGACTACAACGGCGACGCCATCGAGATCGGCTTCAACGTCACCTACCTCATCGACGTGCTGGCCAACAGCCCGCACGAGATGGTGACGCTGGAACTGCAGGACAGCGCCGCCAGCGCGCTCTTCAGCATCCCCGACCAGCCCGGTTTCAAGTACGTCGTGATGCCGATGCGGATCTAGGCGCCACGCCACGCCATCTTGCGCAGCGGGCCCCGGGCCCGCTGAAGCGTTTCTAGAAGGGGCCGCCCAGTGCCCCGTGACCCGAAAAGAGCCCCTCGATGTCCGAACCGAAAAAGCCCCAAGACGCCGCCACGCCCGCCGACGGCGTCATCCAGCGTGCCGTGCCGACCGCTGAAGGCCAGGCCGCGTCGACCGGTAGCGAGGCCTCGGCGGCCTATGGCGAAGGCAGCATCCAGATCCTCGAAGGCCTGGAGGCCGTGCGCAAGCGCCCCGGCATGTACATCGGCGACACCAGCGACGGCACCGGCCTGCACCACCTGGTCTTCGAAGTCGTCGACAACGCCATCGACGAAGCGCTGGCCGGCCATTGCGACGACATCACCGTCACCATCCACAGCGACAACAGCATCAGCGTCATCGACAACGGCCGCGGCATCCCCACCGGCGTGAAGATGGACGACAAGCACGAGCCCAAGCGCTCTGCCGCCGAAATTGCACTGACCGAACTGCACGCCGGCGGCAAGTTCAACCAGAACAGCTACAAGGTCAGCGGCGGCCTGCACGGCGTGGGCGTGAGCTGCGTCAACGCCTTGAGCAAGTGGCTGCGCCTGACCGTGCGCCGCGAAGGCAAGGTGCACGCCATCGACTTCAAGCGCGGCGTCACCCAGGACCGCGTCATCGAAATGCGCGACGGTTTCGAGACCAGCCCGATGAAGGTCACTGGCGACACCGAATTGCGCGGCACCGAAGTGCATTTCCTGCCCGACGACGAAATCTTCACCCACATCGACTTCCATTACGACGTGCTGGCCAAGCGCCTCCGCGAATTGAGCTTCCTGAACAACGGCGTGAAGATCAAGCTCGTCGACGAACGCAATGGCAAGGAAGACAACTTCGCCTTTGCAGGCGGCGTGAAGGGCTTCGTCAGCTTCATCAACACCGGCAAGAAGGTGCTGCACCCGAACATCTTCCACGCCATGGGCGACAAGATGAGCGACCAGAACACCAACATCGGTGTCGAGGTGGCGATGCAGTGGAACGACGGTTATGCCGAGAACGTGCTCTGCTTCACCAACAACATCCCCCAGCGCGACGGCGGCACCCACCTGACGGGTTTGCGGGCCGCGATGACGCGCGTCATCAACAAGTACATCGACGACAACGAGATCGCGAAGAAGGCCAAGGTCGAGATCGCCGGCGACGACATGCGCGAAGGCCTGGCCTGCGTCGTCAGCGTGAAGGTGCCCGAGCCCAAGTTCAGCAGCCAGACCAAGGACAAGCTGGTCAGCAGCGAGGTGCGCGGGCCGGTGGAAGACATCGTTTCCAAGCTGCTGACAGATTGGCTGCTCGAGAACCCCAACGACGCCAAGATCATCTGCAGCAAGATCGTCGACGCCGCGCGTGCCCGCGAGGCTGCGCGCAAGGCGCGCGAGATGACGCGCCGCAAGGGCGTGCTGGACGGCCTGGGCCTGCCCGGCAAGCTCGCCGACTGCCAGGAGAAGGACCCGGCGATGTGCGAGATCTACATCGTCGAGGGCGACAGCGCCGGCGGCAGCGCCAAGCAGGGCCGCGACCGCAAGTTCCAGGCGATCCTGCCGCTGCGCGGCAAGATCCTGAACGTCGAGAAGGCGCGCTACGAGCGGCTGCTGTCCAGCGAGAGCATCGTCACGCTCATCACCGCGCTGGGTACCGGCATCGGGCTGGAAGACTTCAACGTCGACAAGCTGCGCTACCACCGCATCATCATCATGACCGACGCCGACGTCGACGGCGCCCACATCCGCACGCTGCTGCTGACCTTCTTCTACCGCCAGATGCCGGTGCTGGTGGAGCGCGGCCACATCTACATCGCGCAGCCGCCGCTGTACAAGGTGAAGCTGGGCAAGCACGAGGAATACCTGAAGGACGGCCACGCGCTGGACGCCTTCCTGCTGGGCGTGGCGCTGGACGGCGCATCGGTGTGGCCCGACGGCCCGGCCGCCGGCAGCCGCCCCGCCATCGACGGCAGCGCGCTGGAGACGCTGGCGCGCAGCTACCTGGTGGCCAATGCGGTGATCGAGCGGCTTTCGAACTGGATGGACATCGACGCCGTGCGCGCCATCGGCGGCGGGCTGACGCTGAACCTGGACAGCGCCGAGGCGGCCGAGGCCAGCGCGGTGGCGCTGCAGGCGGCGCTGAAGGACGCGATGGTCAGTGCCGAATTCGACGCCCGCAGCGACAAGCACCTGCTGCGCATCAGCCGCCGCCACCACGGCAACGTGAAGAGCAGCGTCATCACGCAGGACTTCGTGCACGGCGCCGACTACGCCGCACTGGCGCATGCCGGCACCTCGTTCCTGGGCCTGCTGGGCGCTGACGCCGTGGTGCGCCGCGGCGAGGGCGAGAAGATGAAGGAGCAGAAGGTGGCCGACTTCCGCGCCGCCATGGCCTGGCTGATGACGCAGGCCGAAAGCGCCGTGGGCCGCCAGCGCTACAAGGGCCTGGGCGAAATGAACCCCGAGCAGCTGTGGGAGACGACCATGGACCCCACCGTGCGCCGCCTGCTGCGCGTGCAGATCGACGACGCCATC
>CAIWPS010000611.1 GCA_903914615.1 uncultured beta proteobacterium
AACGATCACTCCTGTCCTTGATACCTGGAAACCGCTCAGGCTAACTGCCTAGGTGTGCACATCATCGATGCTTCGTGCGGAAGCGCCAAGTCCCCACGGCGAGCGGGGAACAATCGGTGGCGGGCAGAGCGAAATCAGGGTTACTGAGTGCCGGCGACAGAGCGCAGTAGCAGGCAGTTCCAGGCGGCAGCGCCAACCAACCTCGGGGGGCGCTAGCAGCGGTCATCACAGGGACATGACCGCTCCCTATGATGGCGAGGCGATAGGACCTTGGGTCGTGCCCAGTGCCAGGACATTTTGCAACCCGTCCGAGGCCGCAGGGCCGTAGCGTCGCTCTCCACAACCCACAACTTTCAAGCCTGCCAATCAGATCATCATCAACGAACGCAAGCCGGCTTCCAGCATGACCAAGAACAAGAACGACAGAATGACGAGACAAGCCTTCCCCACCTCGCGGACCAAGGCAGAGTGGGTAGCGCGCTTCGCAGCCCGGCTGCTGAATCTGATGTCCGCGTCTGGCCGTCGCAGATTGGCTCGGCACTCTGCGGTCGCTGGTCCAACGCAGGGGTGGTGGAGATCTTGATCCGGGCTGCGCGACGCCGTCGCCGGAGTAGTCATGCGTCGGTTCTGCGCTCCCGCTGCGCGTTGCGCCTTCGACCTTTGCTGTGGGGCATCGCGTTGCGCGAAGCGACGAGGTCTTCAATCCAGCTTGTAATCTCAAGATCGACCCAGGCGCTGGCGCCCCCCACCTTCACGGGCGGTGGAAACAGCCCCTCCGCGATGAGCGCATAGATGCTGGTTCGCTGCATGCCAACTCGCGAGCAGACCTCAGGCAGGCGTAGCAGCTTCGCGCCCGCGAGCGAAGGCGTAGCCCCCGTCGTGCCCATGCCCCGCGTGCTCGCGCCGGGGACTTGAGTCGCGTCGTCGGTGGCTGTGTCTGTTGTTTTAGGGTCTCGCTTCATGACGATCAGAATACGTGAAGGCCTTGCGGACAATGTGAGCGCATTCGACCCGCAAAGCACCCGTATCGCAGGGAATCTCGAATTTGAGGCGAGTCTGGGTTGCCCTCGTTAGGCTGAAGTTCCCCCGCCTCCCACCCGAATTGGTCTTTTCCATCAACGACTTGCGATGGATTCCGGGTTTGGTTTTCTGACTACGGCTGGATGGCCTGGATCAGCGCCAAGGCGCGCTGTTGGTGTGCGCTGGCGGTGGTGAGCACTTCGAAGGTCGGTGCATCCGCGTCGGCGCCGGGCGTGCGGCAGGTGTTGCGCACGAGGGTGGCCATCTCCGCCATCAGGGTGGCGAAGCTGTGCGCGGGCTGCTCGTCGTCGATCAACTTGGATGCGGCCTTGCGCTGCGCCGAAGTTGATCGCTTGGCTGGCGCCACCGGGTCCCGCGCGGCCTTGGCGGCCTGATCGGTGTCGGCGAACATCAGCTCGCGCCAGGCCTCGCGCATGTGCCACTCGACGTAGAACGCCAGCATGCACAGCAGGATGTGCGCGCGCACCCGGTCAGCCAAGCGGTGGTGGATCGGCCGCACCTTCAGGTCCACCGTCTTCAGTGAACGGAACGCCCGCTCCACATTGGCCAGGGCCTTGTAGCTGCGCACGCAATCCGGGGCGTCCATGCGCTTGGCATCCAGCGAGGTGCGAATGACGTACAGCCCGTCCAGGGCCGCCTCGGCCTCAATGGCGTCTTGCCTGCGCGACCATGCGAGCGTCGCCTCACCGATGTTCAGCTCGAAGTGCTTGGCCATCTTGTGGCGGTTGATGATCTTGCCCACCTGCACGCCGATCTTGTCCTGCCCCGTGAGCCGGCCCGCATCCACACTGGTCTTCACCTGGGCCAGCAGGGCCTCGGTGGCCTGCAGCAAGCTCTCGCGCTTGTGCGCCCGCAGCTTGGCCAGGGCGTCGTTGCGGCAGGCCACCAGACGCTCGCCGGGGTAGTCAGGCGAGGTGATCTCGGCCAGGTTGTGCTGATCGAACAAGCCCAGCTGCAAGTGGCCCTGCTCGACCAGTGATCGGATCGA
>CAIWPS010000612.1 GCA_903914615.1 uncultured beta proteobacterium
CTGCGCTCGAAGTCGCCCAGCGCCAGGCCGCGCGCGGACAGCCAATCGTGCAGGCGCGCCACCTTGCCCTCGCGGAACGCGGGCACGCCGCGGATGGCGCCCGTGACGCGGCCGGCGTCGTCGCGCGCCAGTTCGGTGGCGATGAGCTCGTCCACGCCCAGCAGGCGCGCAATGGGCCGCGTGACGAAATCGTTGGTCGCGGTGACGATGGCCACGACATCGCCCGCGCGCTGGTGGCCCTGCACCAGTTCCACGGCCGCGACGGGCACCATCGGCCTGACGATGACGTCGATGAAGTGGGCGGTGGCCCGCGCCAGCTCGGCCGCCGACCGGTCGCGCCAGGGCGCGGTGGCGAAATCGACATAGGCGTCGATGTCGAGCCGCCCGGCCAGGTAGTCTTCGTAGAAGGCGTCGTTGCGGCGGCGGAACTCGCCAGGGTCGGCCCAGCCCAGGGTGATGACGAACTCCCCGAAGGCGTGGTCGGAATCCTTGGGGATGAGCGTGCCGTCGAGGTCGAACAGGGTCAGCTTCATGCCGCAGCCGTCCGCACTGCCCCGGCTTCGGCCAGCATCTGCCGCAGCAGCGGCAGCGTGATGCGCCGGCCCTCGGCCATGCCGAACTCGTCGAGGCGGTCGAGCAGCTGCATCAGGTGCGCGAGGTCGCGCGGGAAATGCGTCAGCAGGTGGGCGATGACCTCGTCGGGCAGCAGCATGCCGCGGCGCTGGGCTTCGCGCCGCAGCGCCGCGCGCGTCTGGTCCTCGTCCAGCGGCTGCAGCGCGAACACATGGCCCCAGCCCAGCCGCGTGCGCAGGTCCTCGCGCAGCGCCAGGTCCACCGGCGGCAGGCGGCCGGCGGCGACCACCGGCACGCCATGTGTGGCGGCATCGACGAAGAGCGTGAAGGCGGCATGCTGACCGGCGGCATCCAGCGCCTCGCAGCGGTCGATGACCACGGCGGCCCAGTCGGGCGCCAGCGACCAGGGCAGGTGGTCGGCGGCGTCGAACCAGCCGACCGAAAGTCCTTCGGCCTGGCGGCATGCCGCCAGGGCGCGCAGCAGATGCGTCTTGCCGCTGCCCGCCGGGCCCCACAGGTACACCGGCGGTGCCGCGGCCGGCAACCCGCGCAGATGCGCCAGCGGGGCGGCGTTGGCGCCGGGCACGAAATTGTCGAAGCGCGGCTGCGGTGCGGGGCCGATGGGCAGCGGAATCTGCTTCATGGCCTCAATGCGCGCGGCGCCACGCCGTGAGCTGGCGGCGCAGCGCCAGGGCGTCGCCGGCGTCGGGGCAGTGGCGCAGGTACAGCGAGAGCTCTGCCGCCGCGGCCTCTAGCCGGCCAAGCTGGGCCAGCGCCAGGGCGTGGTCGCGCCGCTCGGGCCAGTCCTGCGGCAGCAGGATCACCAGGCGCTGCAGCACGGCCGCCAGGCGCACCCAGTCGCGCGCGCTGCGGTGGATCTCCTTCAGGTTGCGCAGCAGCCGCGCCACCATCTCGCGCGCCGGCGCCGGCTGCAGGAACAGGCCCAGCGGCACCTCGTCGTCGTCGCCCAGGCCGCGCTGGCGGCGGTAGGGCTGCAGGCGTTCCTCGAGGTCCTCGCGGCCCAGCGAACGGCCGCTGAAGGGGTCGATGACGACCTCGCCGCGCGGCATGTGCAGCTTGACCAGGAAATGCCCGGGGAAGGACACGCCCTGCGCCTGCAGGCCGAGCTGGTTGGCGATCTCGATGTACAGCAGCGCCAGCGTCAGCGGGATGCCGCGTCGCGTGCGCAGCACCGCGGGCAGCGAGCTGTTGCCGCGGTCGTAGTAGTCGTTGACGTTTCCCGAGAAGCCGAGCTCGTGGAAGAAATACTGGTTGAGCAGGCGCAGGCGCTGCAGTGGCGCGGCGTCAGCCGGCACGCGCCGCCGGAGCTTGTCGGCCAGCGCGTCGACCTGGGCCAGCACGCCCTGCACATCGAGCTCGGGTTCATCGTCCTGGGCCACGGCCACGGCGGCTTCGAGCACCGACAGGCTGGCGTCGTCGGCCACCAGCGCCGCGAAGTAGTCCAGGGCGGTGGGAGCTTCGAATTGCAGGGGTCCGGCCATTCGCGTCAGTGTAGGTCAGGCGCGGCGGGCGAAGTCGCGCAGGCGCAGGCCGCTGGCCAGCAGCACCGCGGCGTACAGCAGCGCCACGCCACCGAGCACCGCCGCCATCCACAGCGCGCGATCGACCGGGTGGGCGCGCAGGCCGATCCAGTCTATGGCCTGGCCCGCCCAGACCAGGGCGGCACCCAGCACCACCGAGGCCGCAACGACGCGGGCGGCGAAGCCCAGCCAGCCGGGACGCGGCCGGTAGGCCTGGCGGCGCATCAGGCCCGCCAGCAGCAGACCGGCGTTCAGCGTCGCGCCCAGGCCGATCGACAGGGCCAGCGCGGCGTAGCCGATCCACGGCACGAAGACGGCATTCATCACCTGCGTGGCGACGAGCACGCCGACGGCGATGCGCACAGGCGTGCGCGTGTCCTCGCGGGCATAGAAGCCCGGCGCCAGGATCTTCACGCCGACCAGGCCCATCAGGCCCACGCCCCAGCCCATCAGCGCCCGCGAACTCTGCGCCACGTCGGCGGCGCCGAAGGCGCCGTAGTGGAAGACCACCGCGATCAGCGGCGGCGCGAAGACCAGCAGCGCCACCGCACAGGGCAGCGCCAGCAGCAGCACCAGGCGCAGGCCCCAGTCCAGCATGTCGGAGTAGGCCTGCGCGTCGCCGCGGCCCTGGGCCGCCGAGAGCTGCGGCAGCAGCACCACCCCCAGCGCGACGCCGAGCAGGCCGATGGGGAATTCCATCAGCCGGTCGGCGCAGGTCAGCCACGACACGGCGCCCACGGCGACGTGGGAGGCGATCTGGGTGTTGATCAGCATCGACAACTGCGACACCGAAACGCCCAGAAGCGCTGGCGCCATGCGCCCGAGCACCGAGTGCACCGCCGGGTGGCGCCAGGCCTGGCGCAACTGCGCCGGCGACAGGCCGATGTGCGGCATCAGGCCGACGCGGCGCAGCGCCGGGATCTGCACCGCGGCCTGCAGCAGCCCGCCCAGGATGACGCCCCCGGCCATCGCCAGGATGGGCTCCATGCCATGGCGCTGAAACCAGGGCGAGCCGAAGACCGCGGCGGCGATGCAGCTCAGGTTCAGCAGCACCGGCGTCGCTGCGGGCACGGCAAAGCGGCGCCAGGTGTTCAGGATGCCGGCGGCCAGCGCCACCATCGACATGAAGCCGATGTAGGGGAACATCCAGCGCGTCATCAGCACCGCGGTGTCGAAGCGCTGCAGGCCCGAGGCCATCAGCCACACCAGCAGCGGCGCGGCCAAGACGCCGACGATGCAGGTGGCCAGCAGCACCCAGGCCAGCACGGTGGCGACGGCATCGACGAGCCGGTGGGTGGCGGCGTCGCCCTCGCGCACGCGGGTGGCCGCCAGCAGCGGCACGAAGGCCTGCGAGAAGGCACCCTCGGCGAACAGGCGCCTGAACAGGTTCGGAATACGGAAGGCGACGTTGTAGGCGTCGGTGGCGGCGTTGGCGCCGAAGTAGGCCGCGACGAGCGTCTCGCGCACCAGACCGGTGACGCGCGACAGCAGGGTCAGCAGGGAAACGGTGGAAGCGGCCTTCAGCAGGTTCACGGAGGCAGGGTCTTCAGGCAGGCCGGGAGCCGGCGAGTATAAGCAGCCGTGCCCATCAGCCCTGGTCGAGCAGGCACGGCGTGCTATACTCGACTGTCTTTGCCCTTAACAAACCTCGAAACCGCGCATGGCCACCTCGACCAAAGCCAAGAAGAAAACCGTCCGCCTCGCCTCGGGCCGCAAGCGCGCGCGCCAGGACGTGGCACTGAATGCCGCCAACACGGCGCTGCGGTCGCACTTCCGCACCGTTGTCAAGAACGTGGTGAAGGCGGTCGCCGGTGGCGACAAGGCCAAGGCCACGGAAACCTTCAAGTCGGCGCAAAGCGTCATCGACTCGGTGGCCGACAAGGGTGTCTTCCACAAGAACAAGGCCGCCCGCCTGAAGAGCCGCCTGTCCGCCAAGGTCAAGGCGCTGGCACTCGCCGCCTGAGGCCGCTACGGCCCGCCCGGCCTGCGCCGGGCCGCCCTTCCGAAGGCCCGCATTGCGGGCCTTTTGTCATTGGGACTTGGGCAGCACGTCCACCACCGGCAAGCCGTTGTCGCGGGCAAAGTTCATCACGAAGTCCCAGGCCATCGGCTCGATGCCCTGCAGCGCCTCGTTGACGAGCACGCATTTCACGCCGTCGATGACCTGCGGAACACAGTAGGGCGAATAGCCGATGTAGGCGCCGATCCCCCCCGTGCTGCCACCGGGGCGGAAGCTGGACATGGCGCCGGCCAGGCGCTCGGCCCAGTCGCTGGGGCGGAAGGTGCGGCCCTCGGCGGTGACGCCGCGGATGTGGAACTGACGGGGTGGGGTGGGGTTCATCGGCTGCGGCGCAGCGCGGGCGCCGACCGGGGTTGCGGGCCTTGCGCGCAGGAGCCCGCCGCCCAGCCGCATTGTGCCTCTAGTTTGTTGCGTTGCAGCATGCATGCGCGCCACCCTCCGCCGCGGCTCCCTTCCTGTTCGGCATCGGCGGGTGCGCCTTTAGAATCGTGGCTCGCCGGAACGTGACCTCAGCGTCGCCGACCGGCGTTTTCTTCTGTGCCCCGAAGGAACCTACCGATGAACGCTCCCGAGCCTGCCGTCCTCGCGTCATCCACCCGGCCCATGCCGCACGTGATGAACACCTATGGCCGCCTGCCCATCGCGCTGGCCTACGGACGAGGCTGCTGGTTGTGGGACACGGAGGGCCGCAAGTACCTCGACGGCCTGGGCGGCATCGCCGTCAACACCCTGGGCCACGGCCACCCGAAGCTGGTGCCGGCGCTGCAGGACCAGGTGGCCAAGATGATCCACTGCAGCAACTACTACGAGGTGCCGCTGCAGGAGCAACTGGCCCGCAAGCTGTGCGAGATCTCGGGCCTGTCGGCCGCTTTCTTCTGCAATTCCGGCCTCGAGGCCAACGAAGGCGCGCTGAAGATCGCGCGCAAGTACGGCCACGACCGCGGCATCGAGCGCCCGGAGATCATCGTCTACGAGAAGGCCTTCCACGGCCGCA
The DNA here is from genome assembly GCA_903914615.1 of uncultured beta proteobacterium. GTDB lineage: Bacteria > Pseudomonadota > Gammaproteobacteria > Burkholderiales > Burkholderiaceae_C > Rubrivivax. The sequence continues at coordinate 5,129 of CAIWPS010000612.1, forward strand.
GCATCGCCACGCTCTCGGCCACCGGCAACCCCAAGGTGCAGGCCGGCTTCGGGCCGCTGGTGGAAGGCTTCGTGCGCGTGCCGCTGAACGACCTCGCCGCGGTCGAGGAAGTGGCGCGCACGAACCCCAATGTGGTCGCCGTGTTCCTGGAAGTGATCCAGGGCGAAGGCGGCATCAACGCCAGCCGCAGCGAGTACCTGCAGGGCCTGCGCAAGCTCTGCGACCAGCGCGACTGGCTGCTGATGCTTGACGAGGTGCAGTGCGGCCTGGGCCGCACCGGCAAGTGGTTCGCGCACCAGTGGGCCGGCATCCGGCCCGACGTCATGCCGCTGGCCAAGGGCCTGGGCTCGGGCGTGCCCATCGGCGCCATCGTCGTCGGGCCGAAGGCGGTGGATGTGCTGGGCCCGGGCAACCATGGCACCACCTTCGGCGGCAACCCGCTGGCCATGCGCGCCGGCGTGGAGACGCTGCGCATCATGGAAGAAGACGGCCTGCTGGCCAACGCCGAGACCGTCGGCCGCGTGCTGCGCGAAGCACTGCAGGCCGGGCTGGCCGGCGAGGCGGGCGTGGTCGAATTCCGCGGCGCCGGGCTGATGATCGGCATCGAACTCGACCGCCCCTGCGGCGTGCTGCTCGCGCGCGCTGCCGAGGCCGGGCTGATGATCAGCGTCACCGCTGACCGCGTCATCCGCCTCTTGCCGCCGCTGATCCTTTCGGCCGACGAGGCGCGCCAGATCGCCGCCCTGCTCTGCCCGCTGGTCAAGGCCTTCCTGGCCGAACCGCGGGCATCATGAAACCGGGTTCGTCGCTGATGAAGCACTACCTGCAGTTCAAGGACCTGCGTGCCGAGGAATACGCCTACCTCTTCGAACGCACCCGCACCATCAAGACCCGCTTCAAGAACTACGAGCGCTACCAGCCGCTGGTGGACCGCACCCTGGCGATGATCTTCGAGAAGGCCAGCACGCGCACGCGCGTGAGCTTCGAGGCCGGCATGTACCAGATGGGCGGCTCGGTGCTCAACCTGACCACCGGCGACAGCCAGCTCGGCCGCGCCGAACCGGCCGAGGACACGGCGCGCGTCATCAGCCGCATGGTCGACATCGTGATGATCCGCACCTACGAGCAGTCGCGCATCGAGCGCTTCGCCGCGCATTCGCGCGTGCCCGTGATCAACGGCCTGACCAACGAGTACCACCCCTGCCAGATCCTGGCCGACATCTACACCTACATCGAGCACCGCGGCAGCATCCAGGGCAAGGTCGTGGCCTGGGTCGGCGACGGCAACAACATGGCCAACACCTGGCTGCAGGCGGCCGAGATCCTGGGCTTCACGGTCCACGTCAGCACCCCCAGCGGCTACGAGGTCGACCCCGCCGTGGCCGGCGTGCGCGACAGTGCCTGCTACAAGGTCTTCAACCACCCCATGCAGGCCTGCGAGGGCGCCCACCTCGTGACCACAGACGTCTGGACGAGCATGGGCTACGAGGCCGAGAACGAGGAGCGCCGCAAGGCCTTCATCGACTGGTGCGTCGACGACGAGATGATGGCCGTGGCGCAGCCCGACGCGCTCTTCATGCACTGCCTGCCGGCGCACCGCGGCGAAGAGGTGACGGCCGAGGTCATCGACGGCGCGCAGTCGGTGGTCTGGGACGAGGCGGAGAACCGCATGCACGTGCAGAAGGCGCTGATGGAGTACCTGCTGCTGGGCCGCATCGGCTGAAGGAAGCGCCGTGCCGGACCTGCTGCAGCTTGCCGCCGACCTCGCGCACGACCTCTGCGACGAAGCCGCGCTGCGCCGCGTCTACAGCACCGGCCCGGCCGAGACCTCGCTGGCCAAGGTGGCCGACCATGTCCACCCGCTCTACCGGCCCTACATCGAGGCCTCGCCTTTCGCCGTGCTGGCCACGCTCGGCCCGCAGGGCCTGGACACCTCGCCGCGCGGCGACGGCCCCGGCTTCGTCCGCGTGGCCGACGAACACACCCTGCTGCTGCCCGACCGCCGTGGCAACCAGCGCATCGACAGCCTGCGCAACCTCGTGCACGACCCGCGCATGGCGCTGCTGTTCCTGGTGCCCGGCGTCGGCGAGGCGCTGCGCGTCAACGGCACGGCGCGCATCAGCGCCGCGCCCGCGCTGTGCGCGGCGCTGGCGGTGGACGGCAAGCCGCCGGCGTCGGTGCTGGTGATCAGCGTGCGCAGCGTCTACTTCCAGTGCGCGCGTGCCATCAAGCGCTCGGCGTTGTGGGACGCGGCGAGCCGGCTGCCGGCGGGCAGCCTGCCCACGCCGGGCGAGATCCTGGCCTGCCTCAGCCGCGACGGCATCGACGGCCGCGCCTACGACGCCGAGCTGCAGGCGCGGCAGGCTGCCACGCTGTACTGAAGCCGGGCGAGCCTTCAGTAGGTGGCGCGGCCGCCGGTGAGGTCGAACACCGCGCCGGTGGAGAAGGAGCATTCCTCGCTCGCCAGCCAGGCCACCATGGCGGCGATCTCGTCGACCTCGACGAAGCGGCCCATCGGGATCTTGCCCAGCATGTACTCGATGTGGGCGGGCGTCATCTGGTCGAACATCGCCGTCCTCGCCACCGCCGGCGTGATGGCGTTGACGAGCACGCCCTTCGTCGCCACCTCCTTGGCCAGCGACTTCGTCAGCGCGATCAGCCCGGCCTTGCTGGCGCTGTAGTGGCTGGCGTTGGGGTTGCCTTCCTTGCCGGCCACCGAGGCGATGTTGACGATGCGGCCGTAGCCGGCCGCGATCATGCGCGGCACGACGTGGCGACAGGTCAGGTAGGGCGCGACGAGGTTGACCTCGATGACGCGGCGCCACACCGCAGGGTCCAGCTCCCAGGTGGTGGCGTTGCCGCCGGTGATGCCGGCGTTGTTGACGAGGATGTCGATGCGCGGCTCGGCCGCCGCCGCGGCGGCGACCGCGGCGTCGTCGGTGAGTTCGACGACGGCACCGCGCACCGGGCCCAGCGCCGCGAGCGAACTGCAGGCGGCCTCGACCTTGGCGCCGTCGATGTCCCACATGACGACGCTGGCGCCCGACTGCAGCAGCCGCTGCAAGGTGGCGTAACCGATGCCCTGCGCACCGCCGGTGACGACGGCGACGCGGCCTTGCAGGTTGATCTGGTTCATGTCTGCAGTCCTTTCAGGGCACCGGGCGTGGCGGCGCTGTCGGCGATGTACTGGCGGATGATGTCTTCGAAGTTCGCCTCGGCGCGCAGCCCCAGCGCGGCGGCGCGCTTCGCACTGGCGGCGCGCGGCCAGTTGGCCACGATGCCGGCGATGCGCTCGTCGCGCTGCGGTCGTACCCGCGCACGCACGTGCGGGCCGGCGACGGCTTCCAGCGCGTCGAGCATCTGCTGCACCGTCACGTTCAGTGCCGGCAGGTTCAGCGCCGTGCGGCCGACGAAGGCCTCGCGGCTGGCTTCGTACACGGCGATCAGGCCCTCCACCGTGCGCTGCGGCGAGGAGACCGGATGCATCACGTCAGCAGCGACCGGCAGCACCGCCTCCTGCCCGGCCAGCGGCTCGCGGATGATGCCGCTGAAGAAGGAACTGGCGGCGCCGTTGGGCCGCCCCGGCCGCACCGTCACCGTCATCAGCCGCGCCGCGCGGCCGTCCAGGTAGCCCTTGCGGGTGTAGTCGGCCACGAGGTGCTCGCAGATCAGCTTGTGGGTGCCGTAGGAGGTCTGCGGCGCCGGCAGCGTGTCGTCGGCGACGATGGCCGGCAGCGGCACCGCAGGGTCGGGGCCGAACACCGCCACCGAGCTGGAGAAAACCAGCCGCGTCGGCGCCGCGCCACGCTCCGCGCGGTGCCTCAGCGCGTCCAGCAGCGCCCGCGTGCTGTCGAGGTTGCTGCGCAGGCCGAGCTCGAAGTCGGCCTCGCACTCGCCCGACACCGCCGAGGCGAGGTGGAAGACGGCGTCGAAGGCCTCGTCGCGCAGGCCGTCGCACTGCGCCAGCAGCGGCCCGATGCGCGCCTGCACGCAGGCGTCGGCCTGCAGGTCGGCCGGCGCGGCGGCATGGTCGGCCAGCACCAGGCTATCGATGGCATGGCCCGCCAGCGTGCCGCGCGCGAGCAGCGTGCGTGCCAGCCGGGCGCCGACGAAGCCGGCGCCGCCGGTGATGAGAACCTTCATGCCGTGCTCCTGCGCAGGCGCGGCGGGATCAGGCCGGCCCGGGCCAGCCGCCGCTCGCTGTGTTCCAGATGGCGTGTCGCCGCGCGACGCGCCGCCGCCGCGTCGTGGGCAGCGATGGCGTCGACGATGCTGCGGTGTTCGATGCGCACGGCTTCCATGAAGTCGCTGCGCCGCGCCTCGTTGCCTCGCGTCACGCGCATGCTCTCGCGCAGGTACTGCTCGAGGAAACCGAGCAGCCGGCTGAACTGCGGGTTGCCGGTGGCGTCGGCGATGGCGCGGTGGAACTGCAGGTCCTCGGCGACGCCGTCGCGGCCGGCGACTGCTGCGGCGTCGATGGCCGCCAGCGCCCGCCGCAGCGCCGCCAGCTGCGCACGCGTGGCACGCGCCGCCGCCAGCGCCGCCATCTCGCCCTCCAGCGCGCGCCGCACTTCCACCACCTGCACCACCGTGGCCATGCTCTCCAGCACGACGGGGTCGAATTCCAGCGCCTGGTGCACGGCGGGCAGCGCCACGAAGACGCCCGAACCCTGGCGCGACACCAGCAGCCCGCGCGACTTGATGCGGTGCACGGCCTCGCGCACAACGCTGCGCGACACCCCATGGGCCAGCGCCAGCTGGGCCTCGGTGGGCAGGCGGTCGCCGGGGGCCAGGGCGCCCTGCTCGATCTGCGCCACCAGGCGCGTGGCCAGCCTGTCGGCCAGGGTCTCGCGGCCCAGCCGGCCGGCCGCCGCGGGCGCTGGAACGGGCAAGGGTGCGGCCATGGTCATCAGGTTATCAGACAACTTCGGCAAGAACAGGGGGTAAGCCCGAGGGTGCGTCCGCGGCGCCCGCGGGTATCGTCGGCGCCGGTTCCCACCCCCACGAGAGCGAGTTAGCCGCATGGCCAGCGTGACCATCGCCCAGGTGAAGAAGCGCTTCGGCACGGTCGAGATCCTGCATGGCGTGGACATCGCCATCGCCGACGGTTCCTTCACCGTGCTGGTCGGCCCCTCGGGCTGCGGCAAGAGCACGCTGCTGCGCATGATCGCCGGGCTGGAGCAGATCAGCGACGGCGAGGTGCGCATCGGCGAGCGCCGCGTCAACGAACTGCCGCCCAAGCAGCGCGACATCGCGATGGTGTTCCAGAACTACGCCCTGTACCCGCACATGACGGTGCGCGACAACATGGCCTTCGCCCTCATGCTGGCGAAGCTGGACGCCGCCACGGTCGAAGCCAAGGTGGCGCGCGCCGCCGAGATCCTGGGCCTGGGCGAACTGCTGCAGCGCTACCCGCGGCAGCTCTCCGGCGGCCAGCGTCAGCGCGTGGCGATGGGCCGCGCCATCGTGCGCGACCCCCAGGTCTTCCTCTTCGACGAGCCGCTGTCCAACCTCGACGCCAAGCTGCGCGTGGCCATGCGCACCGAGATCAAGGAGCTGCACCAGCGCCTGAAGACGACCAGCATCTACGTCACCCACGACCAGATCGAGGCCATGACGATGGGCGACCAGATCGTCGTCATGAAGGACGGCCGCATCGAGCAGAAGGGCAGCCCGCTCGAACTCTACGACCGCCCGGCCAACCTCTTCGTCGCCGGCTTCATCGGATCGCCGGCGATGAACTTCCTGCCCGCCACGCTGCGCCGCCAGGGCGGCACGACCACGGTGGAACTGACCGACGGCACGCGGCTGCCGGCGCCTCCGGGCAGCGAAGGCGCCGACGGTCAGCCGGTGATCTTCGGCACGCGGCCCGAGCACCTGGAACTGGCCGGCGAAAGGCGTGGCGCCACGATCGCCAGCGAAGTCGCGGTGGTCGAGCCCACCGGCGCCGACACCTTCGTCGCCTGCCGCCACGGCGGCCGCGAGCTGGCGGTGGTGTTCCGCGACCGCCATGCCTTCGTGCCCGGCAGCACCATCCACCTGCAGCCCGACCTGGCGCGGGCCCATCTTTTCGATGCCGGTTCAGGCCGGCGGCTCGCGGCCGACTAGCCGCCACAACGTGAGAAGGAGACAGCCATGAGTGACTTCAACCGCCGCCGTTTTCTGGAAGGCACGGCCGGCATCGCCACCACCGCCGCACTGGGCACCGCCGCCGTGTGGGCGCCGGCCGTGCACGCGCAGACGCTGGCCTACAAGCCGGAGAAGGGGGCCAAGCTGCGCGTGCTGCGCTGGAGCCGCTTCGTGCAGGGCGACATCGACGCCTACATGGCCAACGTCAAGAAGTTCACCGAGAAGACCGGCATCGAGGTGCGGGTGGACAACGAAGGCTGGGAAGACGTGCGCCCCAAGGCCGCGGTGGCCGCCAACACCGGCGCCGGGCCCGACATCATCCTGTCCACCAACGACGACGCCAACCTCTACCCCGAGAAGCTGCTCGACGTGACCGACCTGGCCGAGTACCTGGGGAAGAAGTACGGCGGCTGGTACCCCTCTTGCGAAGCCTACATGCGGCCCGACGGCAAGAAGTGGATCGGCCTGCCGCTGGGTGCGGCGGGCTCGATGATGGTCTACCGCAAGAGCATGCTCGACGCCGCCGGCTTCCCGAGCTTCCCCAAGGACACCACGAGCTTCCTCCAGCTCTGCCAGGCGCTGAAGGAGAAGAACACGCCCTGCGGCTTCGCGCTGGGCAACGCCACCGGCGACAGCGGCTGGACGCACTGGCTGATCTGGGCCTTCGGTGCGTCCATCGTCGACAAGAACAACAAGGTCATCATCGACAGCCCGGAGACGATCAAGGCGCTGGAGTACGCGCAGCAGATGTACGCCACCTTCATCCCGGGCACGCTGAGCTGGCTCGACCCGAACAACAACAAGGCCTTCCTCGACGGCCAGATCAGCCTCACCAACAACGGCATCTCGATCTACTACGCCGCCAAGAACTCGCCCGACCCGAAGCTCAAGGAGATCGCGGCCGACATCCAGCACGCGTCCTTCCCCATCGGCCCCGTCGGCGTGCCGACCGAGTACCACCTGTTCTTCAACCAGATGGTGATGAAGTACACCAAGTACCCGCTGGCGGCGAAGGAGTTCCTGCGCTTCATGATGGAGAAGGATCAGTTCGACCCCTGGCTGATCGGCGGCGGCGGCTACGTCGCGCAGCCGCTGCGCGCCTACGAGGCCAGTGCCGTGTGGACCATGGACCCGAAGAACATGCCCTACCGCGACTCGGTGAAGAACCTGCGCCCGGCAGGCTACGCGGGCAAGCTGGGCTACGCCTCGGCCGGCGCCCTGGGCGACTTCATCGTCACCAACATGGTGGCCGAGGCGGCCAGCGGCTCGAAGACGCCGAAGGAAGCCGCCGAGCGGGCGCAAAAGCGAGCCGAGCGCTACTACAAAGTCTGAGCCGACGAAGCGCAACGCGATGCTGGAGAAGCTGCAGAACAACAGGAACGCGCTCGGGCTGCTCTTCATGCTGCCCGCGGCGGTCCTGCTGCTGCTGTTCCTGACCTACCCGCTGGGCCTGGGCACCTGGCTCGGCTTCACCGACGCCAAGGTGGGCCGGCCCGGCGAGTGGGTGGGGCTGGAGAACTACAGCTTCCTGCTCGGCGACGCCGTCACGCGGCTGGCGCTCTTCAACACCCTTTTCTACACCACCCTGGCCAGCGTGCTGAAGTTCGTGCTGGGCCTGTGGCTGGCGCTGCTGCTGAACAAGAACATCCGCTTCAAGACCTTCTTCCGCGCCGTCATCCTGCTGCCCTACATCGTGCCCACGGCGCTGTCGGCGATCGCCTTCTGGTGGATCTACGACGCGCAGTTCTCCATCGTGTCGTGGACGCTGATGAAGCTGGGCCTCATCGACCGCTACATCGATTTCCTCGGCGACCCCTGGAACGCGCGCTTCTCGACCATCTTCGCCAACGTCTGGCGCGGCGTGCCCTTCGTCGCCATCACGCTGCTGGCCGGGCTGCAGACGATCTCGCCCTCGTTCTACGAGGCCTCGGCCATCGACGGCGCCACGCCGTGGCAGCAGTTCAGGCACGTCACGCTGCCGCTGCTGACGCCCATCATCGCCGTCGTGATGACCTTCTCGGTGCTCTTCACCTTCACCGACTTCCAGCTCATCTACGTGCTCACGCGCGGCGGGCCGCTGAACGCCACCCACCTGATGGCCACACTGTCGTTCCAGCGCGCGATCCCGGGCGGCGCCTTGGGTGAAGGCGCGGCCATCTCCATCGCCATGGTGCCCTTCCTGCTGGCGGCCATCCTCTTCAGCTACTTCGGCCTGCAGCGGCGGGCCTGGCAGCAGGGCGGCAAGGACGAATGAGCACCGCATGAGCGCCAAGACCGACCTCGCCGACAACGGCGGCATGGGCTACCTCGACAGCGTGCCGCGCAAGCTGGTCACCGTCTACCTGCCGCTGGGCATCTTCCTCTTCGTGCTGCTGTTCCCGTTCTACTGGATGGCCATCACCTCGGTGAAGCCCGACCAGGAGCTGCTCTCGCGCGACGGCAACCCCTTCTGGGTCGTCAAGCCCACGCTGGCGCATTTCCACAAGCTGCTGTTCGAGACGGCGTATCCGGAATGGCTGTGGAACACGGTGCTGGTGTCGGTGGTCTCCACCGTGTTCTCGCTCTTCGCGTCGGTGCTGGCGGCCTACGCCATCGAGCGGCTGCGCTTCCGCGGCGCCAAGCAGGTGGGGCTGTCGATCTTCCTCGCCTACCTGGTGCCGCCTTCCATCCTATTCATCCCGCTGGCGGCCATCGTCTTCCAGCTCGGCCTTTTCGACACGCGCTGGGCGCTCATCCTCACCTACCCCACCTTTCTCATCCCTTTCAGCACCTGGCTGCTGATGGGCTACTTCCGCAGCATCCCCTACGAGCTCGAAGAGTGCGCGCTGATCGACGGCGCCACGCGCTGGCAGATCCTCGTCAAGATCGTGCTGCCGCTGGCCGTGCCGGGGCTGATCTCGGCCGGCATCTTCGCCTTCACGCTGAGCTGGAACGAGTTCATCTACGCGCTGACCTTCATCAGCTCGTCAGAGAACAAGACGGTGCCGGTGGGCGTGGTGACGGAACTCGTCGAAGGCGATGTCTACCACTGGGGCTCGCTGATGGCCGGGGCGCTGTTCGGCTCGCTGCCGGTGGCCTTCGTCTATTCCTTCTTCGTCGAGCACTACGTCTCGGGGCTGACCGGGTCGGTGAAGGAATAGCGCGGACAACGGGCCCGGGCGGCCCGCCGGGTGCGGCCGACGCTGCGAATGGCAATGCGTTTCATAAGGGTTCGTCCCGGGCTGCCCGGCTCGTAAATGCCAGGCGATCCCGTGCATATTGCGGCCCAGCCGAAGTGCCACGACGAGGCCAGCGCCTGAACCGAGGCGGTGGCCCCGGGGCACCCTCCCCATGCAGTCAATGAAGGAGACTCGATGTCGTCGGTCCTGAACCCTGGCGCACTGGCTGCCAGCCCTGCCCCGCAAGGCGGCTTCCTGGCCAAGGAACGCACCATTGCCGCCCCCGGCTTCAACCGCTGGCTGGTGCCGCCGGCCGCATTGGCCATCCACCTGTGCATCGGCATGGCCTATGGCTTCTCGGTGTTCTGGCTGCCCCTGTCGAAGGCGCTGGGCATCAAGGAAGCCATCAATTGCGGGCCCGAGGTGGGTTTCCTGCAGGAGCTCTTCGTTTCGAACTGCGACTGGAAGATCTCCACGCTGGGCTGGATGTACACGCTGTTCTTCGTGCTGCTGGGCAGCTCGGCGGCGCTGTGGGGCGGCTGGCTGGAGCGCGTGGGCCCGCGCAAGGCCGGTGTGGTCAGCGCCGTCTGCTGGTGCGGCGGCATGCTCGTCTCGGCGCTGGGCGTGGCGCAGCACCAGTTCTGGCTGATGCTGCTGGGCTCGGGCGTCGTCGGCGGCATCGGCCTGGGGCTGGGCTACATCTCGCCCGTCAGCACGCTGATCAAGTGGTTCCCCGACCGCCGCGGCATGGCCACCGGCATGGCCATCATGGGCTTCGGCGGCGGCGCGATGATCGGCTCGCCGCTGGCCGCCGAGCTGATGAAGTCCTTCGCCACGCCCACCGACGTCGGCGTGGCACCGACCTTCGTCGTCATGGCAGGGGTCTACTTCGTCTTCATGATGGGCGGTGCCCTGGCCTACCGCGTGCCGGCTTCGGGCTGGAAGCCCGAAGGCTGGACGCCGCCGCCGGCACAGGCCGACAACGCCATGATCACCGAGCACCATGTGAACGTGAATCGGGTCTGGGGCATCCCGCAGTTCTGGCTGGTGTGGATGGTCCTGTGCATGAACGTCTCGGCCGGCATCGGCGTCATCGGCATGGCCAGCCCGATGCTGCAGGAGGTCTTCGGCGGCAGCCTCATCGGCGTGGCGAAGAAATTCGGCGAACTCGACAAGGCGCAGCTCAGCGCCATCGCCGGCGTCGCGGCAGGCTTCACCGCGCTGCTCAGCCTGTTCAACATCGGCGGCCGCTTCTTCTGGGCCAGCCTGTCCGACAAGCTCGGCCGCAAGATGACCTACGTCGTCTTCTTCGTGCTTGGCGGCCTGCTGTATGCCAGCGTGCCGGGCAGCGCCGCCGCCGGCAGCAAGCTGCTCTTCGTCGCCGCCTTCTGCATCATCCTGAGCATGTACGGCGGCGGCTTCGCCACCGTGCCGGCCTACCTGGCCGACCTCTTCGGCACGCAGATGGTGGGCGCCATCCATGGCCGGCTGCTCACGGCCTGGGCCACCGCCGGCATCCTGGGCCCGGTGGTCGTGAACTACATGCGCGACTACCAGCTGGGTCTGGGCATCCCGCGCGAGCAGGTCTACAACCAGACGATGTACATCCTCGTGGGCATGCTGGTGGTGGGGCTCGTGTGCAACCTGCTGGTGCGGCCGCTGAACCCGAAGTACTTCATGTCCGCCACGGAGCTGGCCGACGAGAAGCGGCTGGCGCACGACCGTGCCGCAGCGGTGGAAGCCGGCCCGGGCACGATGACCTTCCATGGCACGAACCCGGCGTGGGTCGTGCTGGCGTGGGGCGCGGTCGGCGTTCCGCTGGCCTGGGGCGTCTACCGCACCGCCTTGAGCGTGGCCAAGTTCTTCAACTGACCCCGGCGCCGCCCTCTCAGGCCGGGCGATCCGGCGGTACCAGGCCGTTCGGCAGGCTGCCGTTCCAGCTGCGCTCGGTTTCCGCGAAATCCTCGTGCGTGGTCTCGGAAACCTCGACGTCCTTGGCGATGGGCTCGCGCGTGCGCCGGTCCTGGCGTTCCTCGCGCACCTCGGCGGCCGCCTTGAGCATGCGCAGGCGCTCGGCCATCTGCGCCAGCAACGGCGACTTTTCGCGGCCGTGCAGCATCTCCGCCTGCAGCAGCGCCTTGCCCAGCACGGAGCTGGGCATGACGGCCACGCCGGGCCAGCCGTTGCGGCCGAGCGCGTCGTGAACGAAGACCAGATGGCGCATGACGCGAGCGGCGTGCGCCAGCTCGTGGCCGAGCAGCCGGGTCTGCAGCTCCTGGCGCAGCGCCTCGAGTTCGTCGGCCTCGATCTGCGCCGGGCTGCGGCGGCGTTCCAGCAGCGACATGTGCAGCTTGCCGTGGCGGCGTTGCAGCGCCAGCGGCCGGCCCAGCAAGCCCTTCAGCCAGCGCAGCGAACCGGGCTCGCCACGCGGCGCGCGGCGCTCGACTTCGGGTTTGGGGGTGGGCGGCTTGCGGGCGGACGAACGCTGGGACATGAGGCACCTGTACGCGCGGCGTTGGGGATCGTCCTGTATGTCGGCCGCAGGGCCGGTTTCTTGAGTCCGGACGGCCATGCCGGACGCCCGCGGTGCCCGGCTGCAGGCCCCGCAGGCATGCAGGCTAGGGGCCGCGGCGCGCCCTCAACTGCACCGCCGGGGAACCCAGCGCCGGCAGGCGGCGGCGCGACGCCAGCGCGGTGTCGATGTCGGCCTGCGCCGAGGCGATCAGCCGCAGGCAGGCACGCTCGGCCCGCGCCGGCGAGCGGGCGACGACGGCGTCGAGCACGGCGCGGTGCCGGGGCAGCGACAGTGCCGGCGCCTCGGAGCGGGTGCTGGAGATCTCGAAGCTGGTGCGCAGCAGGGCCGCCAGCGCCAGCCCCATGCGCGCCAGCATGCGGTTGTGGCTGGCGCGCAGCAGGCCCTGGTGGAAGGCCAGGTCGTGGCCGACGTAGTCGCCGCCCTGCTCCACCGCAGCGCGCATGCCGGCGTAGGCGGCCTCGATCTCGGCCAGGTCCTGCGCCGTCGCACGCTCGGCGGCCAGCCGCGCCGCCGCAGGTTCGATGACGCGCCGCAGTTCCTGCAGCTCGCCCAGGAAGTCCCTTGCCAGGCCGCTGCGGCTGTGCCACGCGACCACTTCGGCGTCGAACCAGTTCCAGTGCGAGGCGTCGAGCACGCGCGTGCCCACCTTCGGGCCGGTGCTGACCAGCCCCTTGGCGACCAGCGACTTCACGGCCTCGCGCACCACCGTGCGGCTGACGCCGAAGGCCTCGCAGAGCTGGGGTTCGGGCGGCACCGCGTCGCCCGGCGCGTAGCGGCCGCCGACGATGGCCTCGCCCAGGCTGTCCAGCGTGCGGCCGTGGGCGTTGCGCGGGCTCATCCGCGCACGAAGGCCGTGGTCAGCGGCTCGTCGCCCAGCTGCCGGCTGCAATGGCCGTGCAGCGCGGGGTCGAAGGCGGCGCCGGCGGGCAGCGTGTCGGCGGAGTAGAAATGCTGGCCCGGGCCGAAGACGCGCCGGCTGCCGTCCTGCAGGCCGATCTCCATCTGCCCGCCCAGGATGAAGACCCATTGCGGGTCGCCCGTGCAATGGAAGTCGCTGCGAAAGCCCACCGGGCTCATGCGCAGCTGCAGGCCGCTGCTGGGCATCAGGCTCGACAGGCGCGCCGCGGGCTTGCCCTCGCTCAGCATCACCGCCTCGCTGCGCCAGCGGGCGCGGCCGTCGGGGCCGGTCTCGAGGATCACCTTCTCGAACTGCATCGCGCCCTCCCTCACAGCGTGGCCGTCATGCCGCCATCGACGACGAGCACGTGGCCGTTGACGTAGCGCGCCGCATCGCTGGCCAGGAACACGGCGGCGGCCTCCAGGTCTTCCAGCTCGCCCCAGCGGCCCACCGGCGTGTGGCCGGCGATCCAGGCGCTGAACTTCTCGTCGGCCACCAGCGGTGCCGTCAGCTCGGTCCTGAAGTAGCCGGGCGCGATGCCGTTGGCGGTGATGCCGTGCGGCCCCAGGTCCAGCGCCATGCCCTTGGTCAGCATCTTCAGCGCACCCTTGCTGGCGATGTAGGCCGAAGCACCCGGGCGGCCGATGTCGCTCATCACCGAGCAGATGTTGATGATGCGGCCGCGCCGCCGCGGCAGCATCCGCCGCGCCACCGCCTGGCCCAGGTAGTAGGCGCTGTCGACGTTGGTGCGCATCACGGCATGCCAGTCGGCCGCGGGCAGGTCCTGGATGTGGCCGCGGCGCGCGATGCCGGCGTTGTTGACGAGGATGTCGATGGCACCGACGGCGCCTTCGATGTCGTCCACGGCGGCCGCGCAGGCGGCCTGGTCGCAGACGTCGAAGGCCCGTGCGTGTGCCGCCAGGCCCTGCTGGCGCAGGCCGTCGCGCGCGGCATGCAGGCGCTCGGCCTGGCGCGCGTTGAGCACCACCGTGGCGCCGGACTGCGCCAGCGCACGCGCCAGCGCCAGGCCGATGCCGGTGGAAGCACCGGTGACCAGGGCCACGCGGCCGTCGAGTCGGAAGGTCTGGGCGTCGATCATGGAATGGCGGTCTCCAGTTGCAGGCAGGCCGATGCGACGAGCGCGTCAGGCTCGGCCGCGATGTCCAGCGTGATGGCGCGCTCGTCGCCGCCGGGTGGCTCGAGGATGGCGAGCTGGCTGGGCAGCAGTGCCGGTGGCATGTAGTGGCCGCTGCGCTGGTGCAGGCGCTGCGCCAGCAAGGCGGGCGAGCCGCTGAGGTGGACGAAGGCGAGGTCTGCGGCAGCGCTTCGCAGCAGGTCGCGGTAGCTGCGCTTGAGCGCCGAGCACGACACGACCACGCCCCTGCCGGCCGCACGCGCCAGCACGCCGGCCACGGCCTGCAGCCAGCCCTGGCGGTCGTCGTCGGTGAGCGGCGTGCCGGCGGCCATCCGCTTCACGTTGCGCGGCGGGTGCAGCTCGTCGCCCTCGACGTAGGGCAGCTGCAAGGCCGCAGCCAGCGCGCGGCCGACCGTGCTCTTGCCGCAGCCGCACACGCCCATCACCACGATGCGCCGTGGCGGCCTGGCGGCAGCGGAACGAAGGTCGGCGACGGCATCGGTCAAGCGGCGCTCCTAGGGCTTGTACGGCTGCGGGGGCAATCGTCATACCATAATATCCGCGCCGTTCATGCCGCCCAGCCCGGGTAAGCCAGGACGCAGCGAGCCCCTCCCGATGACCGACACCCCGCGCAAGAAACCCGGCGAGCTGCGCAGCCAGCAATGGTTCGGCCGCCAGGACCGCGACGGCTTTGCCTACCGCAGCTGGGTCAAGGGCAAGGGCGTGCCGCACGACCAGTTCGACGGCCGCCCCGTCATCGGCATCTGCAACACCTACAGCGAGCTGACGCCCTGCAACTCGCATTTCCGCACCCTGGCCGAGCAGGTGAAGATCGGCGTCTACGAAGCCGGCGGCTTCCCGCTCGAATTCCCGGTGATGAGCCTGGGCGAGACGATGCTGCGGCCCACGGCCATGCTCTACCGCAACCTGGCCAGCATGGACGTCGAGGAAAGCATCCGCGGCAACCCCATCGACGGCGTGGTGCTGCTGATGGGCTGCGACAAGACCACGCCCAGCCTGCTGATGGGCGCGGCCAGTGCCGACCTGCCGACCATCGGCGTCAGCGGCGGCCCCATGCTCAACGGCAAGTGGCGCGGCCAGGAACTGGGCAGCGGCACCGGGCTGTGGCAGATGAGCGAGCAGGTGCGCGCCGGCACCCTGAAGCTGGCCGACTTCTTCGAGGCCGAGAGCTGCATGCACCGCAGCCACGGCCACTGCATGACCATGGGCACGGCCAGCACCATGGCCAGCATGGTCGAGGCGCTGGGCGTGGGCCTGCCGGGCAATGCCGCCTACCCGGCGGTGGACGGCCGGCGCAACGTCATCGCGCGCAGTGCGGGAAGGCGCATCGTCGAGATGGTCCACGTCGACCAGAAGCTCTCGTCCATCCTCACGCGCGAAGCCTTCGAGAACGCCATCCGCACGCTGGCCGCCATCGGCGGCAGCACGAACGCCGTCATCCACCTCATCGCCATCGCCGGGCGCTTGGGCGTGCCCCTGACCATCGACGACTTCGACCGCCTCGCCAGCGAACTGCCCTGCCTGGTCAACCTGCAGCCCTCCGGCCGGTACCTGATGGAGGACTTCTGCTACGCCGGCGGCCTGCCGGCGGTGATGAAGGAGATCGCTTCGGTGCTGCACCTGGGCGCCGTCACCGCCAACGGCCGTACCGTGGGCGAGAACATCGGCGAGGCGCAGAACTACAACGCCGAGGTCATCAAGACGATGGCCGCGCCCTTCAAGGACCGCGCCGGCATCGCCGTGCTGCGCGGCAACCTGGCGCCACGCGGCGCCGTCATCAAGCCCAGCGCGGCGACGCCGGCGCTGATGCAGCACACCGGCCGCGCCGTCGTCTTCGAGGACAGCGACGACTTCCATGCCCGCATCGACGACGAGGCGCTGGACGTCGACGAGACCTGCGTGCTGGTGCTGAAGAACTGCGGCCCCAAGGGCTACCCCGGCATGGCCGAGGTCGGCAACATGCCGCTGCCGCCGAAGGTGTTGCGCAAGGGCGTGACCGACATGGTGCGCATCAGCGACGCGCGGATGAGCGGCACGGCCTACGGCACCGTGGTGCTGCACACCGCGCCCGAGGCCGCCGCCGGCGGCACGCTGGCGCTCGTGCGCGACGGCGACCTCATCACGCTGGACGTGGCCGGGCGCCGGCTGCACCTGCATGTCGACGACGACGAACTGGCCCGCCGGCGTGCCGACTGGCAGCCGCCGGTGCCGCGCCTGAGCAGCGGCTACTGGAAGCTCTACATCGACCATGTGCTGCAGGCCGACGAAGGGGCAGACCTGGACTTCCTGCGCGGCATGCGCGGCGCTTTCGTTCCGAAGGACAACCATTGATGAAGACCGCACTGGTCACAGGTGCCGGCACCGGCATCGGAAAGGTCTGCGCCCTGGCGCTGCTGCGTGAGGGCTGGCAGGTGGTGCTGGTGGGCCGCCGCGCCGACGCGCTGCAGGTGGCGGTCGCGGAAGCCGCGGCCGATGGCGCGCGCGCCATCGCGATGCCCTGCGACGTCTCCGACGAAGCCGCGGTGAACGCGCTCTTCGACACCGTGCGCCGGCGTTGCGGCCGGCTCGACCTGCTCTTCAACAACGCCGGCATGGGCCTGCCGCCGAAGACGCCCGACGAGGTCGGCGGCGAGGCCTGGCGCCAGGTCGTCGGCGTCAACCTGAACGGCGCCTTCTACTGCCTGGCCGCCGCGTTCCGGCTGATGCGCGAACAGCAGCCGCAGGGCGGCCGCATCATCAACAACGGCTCGATTTCGGCCCACGCGCCGCGGCCCGGCAGCATCGCCTACACCGCGACCAAGCACGCCGTCAGCGGCCTGACGCGCGCGGCGGCGCTGGACGGCAGGCCCTACGACATCGCGGTGGGGCAGATCGACATCGGCAACGCCGCGAGCGAGATGACGGCGCGCATGGTGAACGGCGTGCCGCAGGCCGACGGCAGCATGCGCCCCGAACCGCGCATGGACCTGCAGGCGGTGGCCGACACCTTCATGGCGATGGCGCGGCTGCCGCTGTCGGCCAACGTGCTGTTCATGACCGTGATGGCGACCAAGATGCCCTACGTGGGCCGCGGCTGAACGCCCATGTCGCACAGGCTCGCAGGCAAGACCGCCTTCGTCACCGCCGCCGGCCAGGGCATCGGCCGCGCCACCGCACTGGCCTTCGTGCGCGAGGGCGCGAAGGTCGTCGCCACCGACATCGACGAGGCCCTGCTTCGCACGCTGCGGGCCGAATGCGGCTGCGCGGTGCAGCGCCTGGACGTCACCGACGCCGCGGCCATCACCGCGACCGCGGCGGCGCACCCCGACGTCGACGTGCTGTTCAATGGCGCCGGCTTCGTCCACCAGGGCACGGTGCTGGACTGCACCGAAGAGGAATGGAGCTTCGCCTTCGACCTGAACGTGCGCAGCCAGTACCGCACGATCAAGGCCTTCCTGCCCGCCATGCTGGCGCGCGGCCGTGGCTCCATCGTCAACATGGCATCGGTAGCCGGCAGCCTGAAGGGCGCGCCGGGGCGCTTCGTCTACGGTGCCACCAAGGCCGCGGTGATCGGCCTGACGAAGTCGGTCGCCGCCGACTGCGTGGCGCGCGGCGTGCGCTGCAATGCCATCTGCCCGGGCACCGTCGAATCGCCGTCGCTGCGCCAGCGCATCGCGGCCGGTGCGGCGGCCAGCGGCCAGTCTCTGGCGCAGGTCGAGGCCGCCTATGTCTCGCGGCAGCCGATGGGGCGCCTCGGCCGCCCCGAGGAAATTGCCGCCCTGGCCGTCTACCTGGCCAGCGACGAATCCGCCTTCACCACCGGCACCGCTCAAGTGATCGATGGCGGCTGGTCCAACTGACACCCTGAAAGCACCCCGATGAGACTGCTGCGACACGGCCCCAAGGGTCAAGAGAAGCCCGGCCTGCTGGACGCCCAGGGCCGCGTGCGCGACCTGAGCGCGCTGCTCCCCGACATCACGCCCGCCACGCTGACCCCCGCCGGCCTGGCCGCCCTGCGCGCCGTCGATGCCGGCGCCCTGCCCGTCGTGCCGCAGGGCACCCTCGGCGTGCCCTGGACCGGCATGGGCAAGTTCATCGCCATCGGCCTGAACTACGCCGACCACGCCGCCGAGGCCGGCATGCCCATACCGAAGGAGCCCATCGTCTTCACCAAGACGGTCGAATGCGCGGTGGGCTGCAACCACGCCGTGGTGCTGCCGCAGGGCTCGGTCAAGAGCGACTGGGAGGTGGAACTCGGCATCGTCATCGGCAGCACCGCGCGCTATGTGTCCGAGGCCGATGCGCTGGCCCACGTGGCCGGCTACTGCGTCGTCAACGACGTGTCGGAACGCGAATACCAGCTCGAGCGCGGCAGCCAGTGGGACAAGGGCAAGGGCTGCGACACCTTCGGCCCCGTCGGCCCGTGGCTGGTCACGGCCGACGAGGTGGGCGACCCGCAGGACCTGGACCTCTGGCTGGACCTCAATGGCAGGCGCTTCCAGACCGGCAACACGCGCACGATGATCTTCGGCGTGGCGCAGATCGTCAGCTACCTCAGCCGCTTCATGACCCTGCGCCCGGGCGACCTCATCACCACCGGCACGCCGCCCGGCGTGGGCATGGGCGTGAAGCCGAACCCGGTGTTCCTGAAGCCCGGCGACGTGATGCGGCTGGGCATCGCCAGGCTGGGCGAGCAGCAGCAGACGGTGCATGCCTGGGACCCGGCGCTGATCGACGGTTGAAACCCGTCGAGGCAGCGAAGCCATGCCTCGGCGCACCTGACGGGTCGAAGTGCACCGGCGGCCAGCGACCGACGTTCAGCATGAACGCCGAGACCGGCCATCGAAGCCTCGCGCCGGCGCCCCCGGCGCCGCCGTGGGCCGGCGCTACACCGTGATGGCCATCCCCCTGTAGATGCGCGATCGGTAGCGCGAGTCCTCGGCATCCGGCAGCGGCGCGCCAGCCAGCAAGACCGCGCGGCCGAAGCGCCGGACTTCCTCCTGGTGCTCGCCCTGGTTGCGCGGTTCCTCGCTGCGCGCGCGCCGGGTCAGGTTGATCTGGTTCACCGGCACGTCGTGCACCAGGCGTTCGTTCTCCACCGCCAGCGTGGCGGTGAAGGCATGCAGCGTGGTCTTGACGAAATTGGCCATCGCAAAGCCGGCGCCGGTCGGGTCGGCCCCGGCGGGCACGTCGGGCGAGACCAGCACGAGCTGGGTGCCGTCGATCAGGCTGGCCTTGCGGGCGACGCGGAACTGGTGGGTCAGCTGGTCCTGCACCAGCTGGCGGAACTCGCCGGCATCCAGCGCGCTGGCGCCATCGCCGCCCAGCAGCTTGGCCGGCAGCGGTTCGAAGGGCGTGCTGACGATGGTGGCCGGGTAGCCATGCCGGCGCAGCGCGTCGTCGATGCCGGCCTCCAGGTCGGCGCCGACGGCCACGGTGTGCAGCAGGTCGGCCGGCACGTCGCGCAGCGCGGCGCGCAGGGCGGCGGCGCCGTGCTCGGTCTGCGTCAGCATCACGACGCGGCCGACATGGCATTCGGCGACGAGCTGCCGCGCCGCCTCGGCCAGGTATT
This sequence comes from uncultured beta proteobacterium, assembly GCA_903914615.1. Lineage (GTDB taxonomy): Bacteria > Pseudomonadota > Gammaproteobacteria > Burkholderiales > Burkholderiaceae_C > Rubrivivax. The sequence continues at coordinate 24,557 of CAIWPS010000612.1, forward strand.
CGACCAGGTGCTCGCCGATCAGCCACACGCTGCGGCCGCGCATCATCTCCAGCCGCTCGCGCTTGGCGCTGCCGAACAGTTCGCGCTCGGTGATCGAGCGCTCCAGGCTGAGCCCGCCCGAAGGCATGAAGGTCTCGCCGCTGACCGCGCGGTCGGCCAGGAAGTAGACGGTGGCCAGCGCCACCTCGGTCTCGGTCGGCATCTTGCCCAGGTGCAGCAGCGACAGCACGCCGTCGCGCACCTTGGCCGCCTCGGCCTGGATGTTGTGCGGCGGCAGGAAGGGCTTGTCGTCGGGCGGCAGGCGCTGCAGCCAGCGGCCTTCGCTGGCTTGCTGCCCCTCGGGGCTGTCGAGCAGGAAGCCGCCCAGGCGCAGCCGCGCCAGCAGCCGGCGGGCGATGGCCTCGCTGAGCAGGTAGTTGCCCCAGGTGCAATGGTCGCTGCGCTCCTTGTGGCAGGCCGCGGCCAATTCGCGCAGTTCGTGCGGGGCGTCTGAATCCATGGCCAGCGCGGCCACGTCGTTGGCGGCCAGCCGGTCCAGCAGCGCAGCGATGCGCTGACCGCGGCGCTGGGCCTTGATGACGGCGCTGTGCACGATGTTCAGCCGCTTGTTCTCCAGGATCAGCCGGCCGCGGCGTTCGAACAGGCCCGGCCGCGAGCCGACGCCCTTCAGGCGTTCGCCCTCCACCGGGCCGGGCGCGATGGCGTTGATCTGCACCTCGGGCCCGAGGAAGCGCGCCAGGCTCTCCACCAGGGCACGCTGGCCGGCCTTGCTCACCGCGTAGTCGCTGCGGTTGGGGTAGGCCACGGCCAGGTACTTCTCGCCGCCAAAGAAGCTGGACACGTTGAGGATGTAGCCGCTGCCCTGCGCCTTCATCAGCGGCAGCACCTCGCGCATCAGCGCGTAGTTGGACACCAGGTTGGCGTCGAGCGTGGCGTTCCAGGCCTGCACGCTCATGTCCACCGCCATCTCCTCGGCGCCCGAGACGCCGGCGTTGTTGATGAGGTAGTCGATGC
>CAIWPS010000613.1 GCA_903914615.1 uncultured beta proteobacterium
GCCGGGCAGCAGGCTGGCCAGGCTGATGCGTTCCATCTCTGCGAGCAGCACCTCCTCCAGGCGCAGCGCCAGGGCCCGCGCCGGCCCGGCACGCCCTTCCTGCGACGCCTCGCTGCCGTCGGCCACGGCACGCACGATGTCGGCCACGCTGATCTCGGCCGCGTCGGCACCGAGCTGGTAACCGCCGCCGGGGCCGCGCGTGCTGCACACCAGGCCGCGGCGGCGCAGGCCGCTGAAGAGCTGTTCCAGCCACGACTGCGACACCTTGAGGTGCTCGCTGATGGTGAACAGGGCGACCGGGCCGGTGTGCTGGCGCGACCCGAGGTCGACCAGGGCATCGACGGCCAGACGGCTCTTGCTGCAGAGGTGCATGCGTGAACTCCTTGGGTGGTGCGGGGAGATTCCCGCGTGGGAGCGCAGTCTGCGGCGGGCCCGATTGCGCGTAAATTCGAACTTTGAACAAAATCAGTTCGCAGAAACCGCAACATGAACTTCAAGCACCTGCACTACTTCTGGGTCACCGCCAAGGCCGGCGGCGTGGTCCGTGCGGGCGAGCAGCTGCACATCACGCCGCAGACGCTGTCGGGCCAGATCAAGCTGCTGGAGGCACGGCTGGGGCGGCCCCTGTTCCGCAAGAGCGGGCGCCGGCTGGAGCTCACCGACGATGGCCGTGTCGCGCTGCGCTATGCCGACGAGATCTTCGCCCTGGGCAGCGAGCTGCAGACCGCGCTGCACGAGCAGGGCGGCCGTGCCACGCAGGTGCCGGCGCTGCGCGTGGGGGCGGCCGACTCGGTCGCCAAGTCGGTGGTCTGCCGCCTGCTGGAACCGGCGCTGCAGCTGCCCGAGCCGGTGCGGCTGGTGTGCACCGAAGGCAAGTTCGCCGACCTGCTGGCGCAACTGGCGCTGCACCGCCTGGACCTGGTGCTGGCCGACGAACCGCTGCCGCAGCGCCTGAGCGTGAAGGCCTTCAACCACGCGCTGGGCCAGTCGCCGATGAGCTTCTTCTGCGCGCCTTCGCTGCGGCCGCAGCTGCGCGGCCGCTTCCCGGCCTGCCTGAACGGCGCGCCGATGCTGCTGCCGGGCGCGGCGACGCCGGTGCGGCCGGCGCTGGAGGCCTGGCTGGCCCGCCACCGCCTGCACCCGCGCGTGGTGGCCGAGTTCGACGACGGCGCCTCGATGAAGACCTTCGGCCGCAGCGGCCATGGCGTCTTCCTGGCCCCGGCGGTGCTGGAGCAGGAGATCCAGGCGCAGTACGGCGTGCAGTGCATCGGCCGCAGCGAGGAGATCGTCGAGTCCTTCTACGCCGTCTCGGTGGAAAGGCGCATCACCCACCCGGCGGTGGTGGCCATCACGCAGGCGGCGCGCGGGGCCCTGTTCGGGTGAGCGGGCGCGGCCGGCCGTCGCCGGCCCGGCGCCGGACCATCACCGGCCCATCACCGGCCGGCGCAGCCTGTCGGCCGGGCACGACGCTGCGTCGAAAGGCACTGCCCCGGGCCGCGGCGGCTGCGTACAGTGCGCCTCATCCCATGCCGCCACGCCCCTGACCGATGAACGCCCCGACTTCCGGCGCCGCCCTGTGGCAGGCGCGCTGGCAAAGCTTCTCGAGCACCGCGCTCAAGGCCTTCCACGCCTACGCGCGCTGGCTCATCGGCATCAGCTGGCGCCGCTTCATCGTCTACGCGCTGGCCCTGCTGGTGGTGATGGGCATGATCCATGACATGCCGCCCTTCACCTGGCGCGTCACCGACACCTACGAGCCGGCGCGGCCCAGCGTGCTCATCATGCCGCGCGCGCCGGCCGCGCCGAAGGCGCCCGAAGCTCCCAAGGCCCCGATCCACATCGAAACCCCGGGCAAGGACGAGGGCGTGGAGATCAACATCGGCAAGGACGGCATCCGCATCACCCCCAAGGCGCAGGCGCAGGCGCCGGGGTCGGCGGCGTCGGCGGCGGCCGCCGCCGCCGAATCGGCCCGCGCCGCGCTGGAGGCCGCCTCTGCCGCCAAGCAGGGCCTGCAGATCACGCTGCCGCCGGGTGTGGCCAGCGACGCCGTGCGCGAAGCGGTGGAGGAGGCCAAGCGGCAGATCGAGGAGTCGATCCGCCAGGCCCGCGAGGACGCCGAACAGGCCACCCGCGACGCCGCCGAGGCCCGCGCCGACGCCCAGCAGGCCATCGCCGAGCTGATGCAGGAACAGGGCAAGCCGCGCACCAGCACGCGCCGCGTCGGCATCGGCGACGCGATGATGCAGTTCGCGGTGCTGTGGGTGCTGGCCTCGGCCATCATCAAGTACACCTACAAGGGCCAGCAGCAGGCCGAGGTGAAGGCGGCGCAGGCCACCGAGACGGCCGAGGCCGAGTCGCTGAAGCGCCAGGTCGTCGAAGCGCGCATGGCGGCCATGCAGGCACAGGTGGAACCGCACTTCCTCTTCAACACCCTGGCCAGCATCGACCACCTCATCGAGACCGACCCGGCGCGCGCCAGCACGATGCAGAAGAACCTCATCGCACTGCTGCGCGCCAGCATGCCGACGATGCGCGAGGCCAGCGGCAAGGACAGCAACGGCGTGCGCGACCTCGGCCGCGAACTGGCCGTCATCCGCCCTTACCTGGAGATCCTGAAGGTGCGCATGGAAGAGCGGCTGGCGACCGAGATCGCGGTGCCCGACGGCCTGCTGTCGGCAGAGTTCCCGCCGATGATGATCCAGACCCTGGTCGAGAACGCCATCAAGCACGGCCTGGAGCCCAAGCCCGAGGGCGGCACGCTGCGGCTGGCGGCGGAGATCGTGCACGGCAAGCTGCAGGTCACCGTGGCCGACACCGGGCTGGGGTTCGGCAAGGCGGCCACCGCGGGCACGGGCGTCGGCCTGGCCAACATCCGCGAGCGGCTGCAGCTGCTCTACGGGCCGCGGGCGACGCTGACGGTGGCGGCCAACCAGCCCAGCGGCACGGTGGTGAGCATCACCGTGCCGTACAAGACCGTGGAAGGGACCCCCGCATGACCGACGAGGACATCTACGCCTTCCGCCCCGTGCCCGAAGCCGCGGCGCCGGCCGCGCCGCCGCGGCGCCGGCCGCTGTGGCCCTGGCTGCTGGGCGCCTTCGCCCTGCTGGCGCTGCTCGTCACCGCCGCCTGCGGCGTGGCGCTGTGGTCGATCGCCGATGCGGCACAGCAGGGCCTGCACCTGAGCGTCAACGGCGACGACTGGGAGCCCTTGATCGTCGGCGCCGACCACGGGGCGCTGGCGCTGCTGGGCCTGGGCATCGCCACCGTCGTCGTCGTCGTCGTCGTGCCCGTGGCGCTGCTGCTGGCCTTGCTGGCCGGCGTGCTGGGCGTGGGCCTGGCGCTCCTGGCGGTGGTCGGCTGCGTCGGCCTGGTGGCCGCCGTCGTGCTGTCGCCGCTGTGGTTGCTGGGCCTGCTGCTGTGGCTGCTGCTGCGGCGCCGCGCGCCGGCTAGGATGGCGGCATGAACACCCCCGCGAGCGCCCCGCGCGCCGTCATCGCCGACGACGAGCGCCTGATGCGCGACCAGCTGCGCGCCCGGCTGGCCGAGGTCTGGCCCGAGCTGGAGATCGTCGCCGAAGCCAAGAACGGCCTCGAGGCGGTGCAGCTGGTCGAAGCCCATCGGCCCGAGATCGTGTTCCTGGACATCCGCATGCCCGGGCTGACCGGTGTCGAGGCGGCGCGCCAGATCGCCCAGCTGCCGCCACGTGCAGAGTCCAGCGACGGCGACGAACAGGACCTGCTGCCCGAGATCGTCTTCATCACCGCCTACGACCAGTACGCGGTCGAGGCCTTCGAGCAGGGCGTGGCCGACTACGTCCTCAAGCCCGCCGAACGCGAGCGCCTGCAGCTGACGGTCGACCGCATCAAGGCCCGCCTGGCGGCGCGCGCCAGCGGCGCCGACGCGCCGCCGGGCCCGCACCTGCAGCAGCTGCTGCACAAGCTGGCGGCGCGGCTGAACCCCGGCGGTGCGCCGCAGTACCTGCAGTGGATCCAGGCCACGGTGGGCCAGGCCATCCAGATGATCCCCATCGACGAGGTGCTTTTCTTCATCAGCGACGAGAAGTACACGCGGGTGCAGACGGCGCAGGTCGAGGCGCTGATACGCAAGCCGATCAAGGAGCTGGTCGACGAGATCGACCCGCGGCTGTTCTGGCAGATCCACCGCAGCACGCTGGTGGCGGTGAAGGCCATCGCCGGCGTCACGCGCGACTTCCGCGGCCGCCAGATCGTCAGCGTCAAGGGCCACCCCGAGAAGCTCGAGGTCAGCCGCAGCTACACGGGCCTGTTCAAGGGCATGTGACACGCCGCGCCGCGCGACGATGGCGCGGCACGCCCGTCCGGTTGGCGCTTCGTGACGCAGTTCACGGGCTGCCGCCACACATCTGAAGCATCTGCTCGCACAAGGGCACCAGCCGTCACTGCATGGCGGGCCGCGGCCCTGTAACTTCGACCTCATCCGTCGATATTGCCGTCGCCGCCTTCTGCGTTGACCCCGCCGCCATGCTCTCAGCCACCACCCACCCCAGCCAGCGCCGCCTGGACTTCGCCGCCGCGGCGCCGCGCAGCGGCGGCTGGCTCAAGCGCGAAGAAGCCATCATGGGCACCGCCATCACGGTCGAGCTGTGGTGCGACGACCGCCGCCAGGGCGAGGCCGCCGCCGCCGCGGTGATGGACGAGATGCACCGCATCGACCGCGCCATGAGCCCGCACAAGCCGGGCTCGGAGCTCTCGCGCATCAACCGCGAAGCCGAGCACCACGCCGTGCCGCTGTCCGACGAGCTGTGGCATCTGGTGGGCCGCTCGATCGAGTTCTCGCGCCTGTCGGGCGGGGCCTTCGACATCAGCTACGCCGCCGTCGGCCAGCACTACGACTACCGCCTGGGCCTGCGCCCCGACGCCGCCACGCTGGCGCGCGCCCGCACCGCCGTGGGCTGGCAGCACCTGCGCCTGGACGAGCGGGCGCGCAGCCTGCGCTTCGCCCGGCCGGGCATGCGCATCGACCTCGGCGGCTTCGCCAAGGGCCATGCCGTGGACCGCGCCGCGGCGCTGCTGCAGCGGCGCGGCATCCGGCAAGCCATCGTCAGCGCCGGCGGCGACAGCCGCATCCTCGGCGACCGCCGCGGCCGCCCCTGGAGCCTGGCCATCCGCGACCCGCGCCGGCCCGACGGCGTGGCCGCGGTGCTGCCGCTGGAAGACGTCTCGGTGTCGACCTCGGGCGACTACGAGCGCTGCTTCGTCACTGCCGAGGGCGAGCGCGTGCACCACCTCATCGACCCCGCCACCGGCCGCAGCCCGGCGCATGTGCGCAGCGTCACCATCCTCGCCCCCGACGGCCTGACCAGCGAGGCCCTGAGCAAGACGGTCTTCGTGCTCGGTGCGGCCCGGGGCCTGGCGCTGGTGGAAACGCTGGCCGGCATCGACGCCGTGGTCATCGACGCCGAAGGCCATCTCCACGCCTCGTCGGGCCTGCTGCAGGGCAGCCCGGCGCGACCGCAATGAACCCCCCGCAACGCCTGGAGCCGACCATGAAGTTCAAGCTGCCGCGCCCGCCCTCATGGCGTTCGCCCGTCGCGCTCACGGCGCTGGCCGTTCTGGTTCTGGCTGCCTGCTCGGGCGGCGGCAGCGGCGGCGGCAACGACACCGTCACCATCAACGGCGACGTGCCCATCGCCTACGCCAAGCGCAGCACGGCGGTGACGCTGAACCCGCTCGACGGCGCCGGCTTCGCACCCGGCGGCGACCTCATGGTGCGCGACAAGTCCTCGGCCAGCGGCACCGAGACCAACCTCACGGCCAAGTACACGCAAGGCGCGGGCGACGTTTCCAAGCCCGAGGTCAGCTACGACGGCAAGAAGATCCTGTTCGCGATGAACTGCCCGGCCGCCAACACCGCCACGGTGGACAACGGCGCCGGCCCGGTGCCGGCCTGCACGGGGCACTGGAACATCTGGGAATACGACACCACGACGGGCGGGCTGACCGGCGGCAGCTTCCGTCGCATCACCGCCAGCGGCAGCGACGACGTCGACCCGGTCTACCTGCCGGCCGGCGGCGGCATCGTCTTCTCCAGCAACCGCCAGGCCAAGTCCAGCCAGGCGCAGGCGCTGGGCCACGCCTACCTGGCCACCGACGAGTACGAACGCCAGGTCGTCTTCAACCTGCACACGATGGCGCTGGACGGCAGCCAGGTGCAGCAGATCAGCTTCAACCAGAGCCACGACCGCAACCCGACCATCCGGCCCGACGGCAACATCATGTTCTCGCGCTGGGAACACGTGGCCGACCGCAACCGCTTCGCCGTCTTCACGGTCAAGCCCGACGGCACCAACATGTTCGTGTTCTACGGCGCCCACAGCGCCGGCAACAGCTACCTGCACCCGCGCGACATGGACCCCAAGGGCGCCTACGCCGGCAAGGTGGTGTCCGACCTGATGCCGCTGTCGCGCACCCAGGAAGGCGGCTCGCTGCGCATGCTCGACGTGAGCAACTACTCCGAGGACAACACGCCTGCCAACAGCAGCGTGCCCCCGGTCGGCGGCCAGGTCGAGATCACGGCGCAGTCGCTCAACGACGGCACCGGCCTCTCGATGTACGGGCGCGCCACGGCGCCCTACCCGCTGTGGGACGGCACCGACCGCATCCTCGTCGCCTGGCACGCCTGCGAGGTGACGAACAACGGCGTCGTCGTGCCCTGCAGCACCCTCAGCGCGGCGCAGGTCGCGCGCCTGTCGGACGGCACGCGGACGATCCAGCAGGTGCAGGCCGACACGCTGCAGGACAACGTGCCCGCGGCCTACGGCATCTACATGTTCAACCCCGCCAACCAGACCTGGCTGGCGGTGGCCACGCCGCCCGCGGGCTACATGTACACGACACCGGTGGCCCTGCTGGCGCGGCCCGAACCCGGCGTGCTGCAGCCCACCGTGGTCGACCCGGTGCTGGCGGCGCAGAACCTGGCGCTGATCGAGGTGCGCAGCGTCTACGATACCGACCTGCTGCAGCGCATGGCCGAGCCCATGCTGGTGGCCAGCGACAAGGTCGGCTGCAGCGTCGGCATTGCCCAGGTCAAGCCTTCCGACCCCACCGACACCCGCGCCACCGTGGCCGACCTCGTCAGCATCAAGGACCCCGCCAAGGCCGCCTACGGCTGCGCGCCGGCGCGCTTCGTGCGCGCGACGCGCGCGGTGGCGCCGCCCTCGGGCTCGACCGGCGTGCGCAACGCCATCGGCGAGACCGAGTTCGAGCAGGTGCAGATCCTGGGCTACGCCGTCGTCGAGCCCGACGGATCCTTCAAGCTGCAGGTGCCGGCCGACACGCCGCTGGCTTTCTCGGTGCTGGACAGCCAGGGCCGATCGATCCAGACCCACACCAACTGGATCCAGGCCCGCCCCGGCGAGCGCCGCACCTGCGACGGCTGCCACAGCCCGCGGCGCGGCGCGGCCATCAACTCGGGCGCCATCGTCGACACCCTGCCGGCGGCGCTGACGCCGGCGCTGGCCTCGCAGCACCAGTCCGGCGAGACCATGGCCAGCACGCGCACCCGGCTGGACGCCAGCCTGCTGAGCCTGAAGGCCGACCCCGTCTACACCGACGTGTGGGCCGACACCACGCGCGTCGGCGTCACGGCGCGGCCGTCGATCGCCCTGCTCTACACCGGCAACGCCAGCCCCGCCGACGACCTGGCCACGGCAGCGCCGAGCAACGGCGTCATCAACTACGTGCAGCACATCCAGCCGCTGTGGGACCGCGTGCGCGGCAGCAACGGCGTCAACACCTGCACCAACTGCCACGTCGACACCGTCAAGCTCGACCTGCGCGGCACCCTCGGCGGCACGGGCCGGCTCACTTCGTACGAAGAGCTCACCGTCGGCGACCCGGTGATCGGCGCCAACGGCCAGCCGGTGATCCAGATCCAGGACGGCGTGCCCATGGTCGTGCGCGGCCCCTCGCTGGTGGACACCAGTTCGGGCGACGCCAACACGGCCGGCCAGTCGCGCAAGAGCCGCCTGACCGAGGTGCTGTGGGGCCAGACGCTGCTCGCCGGCAGCGCCGCCGCGGCCGCCTTCCCGGCGCCACCGGCAAGCGCGCCCGACCATTCCACGCTGCTCAACAAGGCCGAGAAGCGGCTGCTCGCCGAATGGATGGACATCGGCGGCCAGTACTACAACGACCCCTACGCCAGCGGCGCCAACGTGCTGTCGGTGCCGGCGCTGAGCCAGGCCACCTTCAACACCCAGGTGCAGCCGGTGCTGGCCGCCAACTGCGCCAGCTGCCACCAGGCCGGCCTGGGCAACCCGCAGAACCGCTTCGTGCTCACCGGCAATGCGCAGGGCGACTACAACGTGACGCTGGGCATGATCGACGACACCTGCTCGGTGGCCACCAACCCGCTGCTGGTGCGGCCCTCGACCGTGCCGCACCCGGCCGGCGCGCTGACGCAGGTGACCGCGGTGCTGCCGGTGGGCAGCACCGGCTACAACCAGATCGCGGCCTGGATCGCCACCGGCTGCCCCAAGCCCGTGGTGGTGCCCGCGCGCTCAACCGGCCGCCCGGCAAGCCGATGAACACCTGTTCACGCGCCATCGCACAGAGCCCATGACCGCACCGCCACACCACGCCACACCCGCTTCATCGCCCCTGCCGCTGCGGCGCCGCGCCAGTGTCCTCGCGGCGGCCACGCTGGCCGCTGCCGTCGGCGCCGCACTGGCCCTGGCCGGCTGCGGCGGCGGTGCCCTGGGCAACGCCGACACCATCGCCAACCCGGCGGGCACGGGCGGGCAGTCGCTGTCCTTCGTCTACTTCCAGCGCTGCATCAACCCGGTGCTGACGACGCCGATCGCCATCACCATCAACGGCACCACGACCAACAACACCTGCGCCGGCGGCGGCTGCCACGACAACACCACCGGCACCGGCGGCGCCCTGCGGCTGGTGGGCAGCGCCGCGCCCGCCGACCTGACGCAGGACGTGGCCACCGTGCGCGCCACCGACATCTACAGGAATTTCTACTCCGCCTTCGGCGAGACGGTGGTCGGCCAGCCCGCGCAGAGCCGCCTGCTCAACAAGCCGCTGGTGCGTGGCGTGCTGCACGGTGGCGGGCAGATCTTCGCCAGCGCGAACGACCCTGGCGCGGTGCTGTTTCAGTACTGGATCAACCGGCCGATGCCCCAGGGGCAGAACGAGTTCAGCAGCGCCGCGAACGCGATGTTCGCCAACAACGACCCCGTCAACGGGGCCTGCAACACCCAATGACCTTGCCC
>CAIWPS010000614.1 GCA_903914615.1 uncultured beta proteobacterium
CTGAGGTCGAAGTCGACGCGCTCGGTGTCCAGCAGCACGGCGCGCGTGCCGTCGCGGTCCGAGCGCAGGGTGCGGCCGCGGTAGACGAAGTAGGGCACGGGCAGCAGCCAGTCGTGGCTCTCGTCGCTGCCGCGGTAGTGCGGCACGCTCAGCGCCGCGGCGCCGGCGCCCAGTTCCCAAAGCGGCTGGTCGGCACGCGCGGCCGCGGCCAGCGCTGCCAGCGCCACCACAGCGCCGCAGCGCAGCCCCGGCCGCCCCATCAGGAAGACCCCAGCACGTTCTCGCCCGGACTGGCACCGACGTCGGCCAGCGTGCGCCGGCGCGCCCGCCAGGCCTGCCACGAGGCGCGCCAGTGGCGCGCCGCGCCGACGTAGTAGGCGAGCTTGAAGAACAGCAGCGAAGGTCCGATCGGCGACTTGCCGTAGACATCGCCGGCCAGCACCGACAGCACCGCTTCCTTGGCGCGCAGCACGTTGGCGGGGTTCATGAAGAGGTTGCGCATCGACGGGTTGGTCATGCGGAAGATGAACCACGAGAACTCGCGCGGCCCCTTGCGCACGTGGGCCTGGTAGCGCCGGCGCGCGGCGGCGGCCTGGCGCGGGCGGTCCAGCGTCGCCGCCACCACCTCGGCACCGGCAAAAGCATTGACCATCGCCAGGTAGACGCCGGAGGAGAAGACCGGGTCGATGAAGGCATAGGCATCGCCCAGCAGCAGCCAGCGCTCGCCGCAGGCGCGGCGGGCGCTGTAGGAGAAGTTGCCGGTGGCGTAGACCTGCTCGTCGACGAGCTCGGCCCCGCGCAGCCGCTCGGCCAGCGGCGGCGCCATCGCGATGGTGTCGAAGAAGAAGTCGCGCAGCGGCTTGGCGCGCGACTTCAGGTACTGCGGCGCGCAGGTGGCGCCGATGCTGGTACTGCCGTCGGCCAGCGGGATGAACCAGAACCAGCCGTGGGGGAACCAGAAGATGCTGATGTTGCCTGCGAGCTTCTCACCCTGCAGCCGCTGCGCGCCCCTGAAGTGGCCGAACATGGCGGCGCTGTTGTGGCGCGGGTGGCGGTGCTTGTCGTTGAACTGGCGCGCCAGCAGGGTGTCGCGGCCCGAGGCGTCGACGACGTAGCGCGCGCGCCAGCACCGCACAGCGCCGTCGTCCAGCACGGCCTGCACGGTGGCGCCGTCGCCATCGAACTGCACCTGCTGCACCTGGCAGCCTTCGAGGGCGCGCGCGCCGCGGCTCTGGGCGTGGCGGAACAGCAGTTCGTCGAGATCGGACCGCCGCACCTGCCAGGCCATCGGCACGCTCTTGTCCCAGGCGTCGCCGAACTCCAGGAAGCTGCGGTGCCGATGCTGTGGCGAGACGAACTCCACGCCCCACTTGGGCATTCCGATGCGGTCCACCGCCTCGCGCAGGCCCAGGCGCTCGAACAGCGGCACGTTGGCCGGCAGCAGCGACTCCCCGATGTGGAAGCGCGGGTGATGGGCCTTTTCCAGCAGCACCACGTCGCGCCCCTGTTCGGCCAGCAGCGCCGCCATCGTGCTGCCGCCCGGTCCGCCGCCAATGACGAGGACGTCGCAGGGCTCGGCCTTCGAGGTCGGGGAGGGTTGCGCCTGGTTCATGACAGCGTGCCGGCGTGGGTTTGGGTGGTGGCGCCGCGGGGTCGCTGACCTGCGGCGGGGAGCACGAATTATCGGCAAAGTCGGTCGAGCGCCGTCACCCCCGGGCGCGGGAGCCGCAGGCCGTTGCAGCGCGCGCCGGCAAGCGGGACTTTGCCGCAGAGGCCGATGGTAATCTCCGCCGCCGCCCTCACTGCCCTGCCGCCTTGCCGTCACCGCCCCATCCGACCCTGCCGGCCGCCGCCGCGCGCCCTCCGCGCCGCGGCTGGTGGTCCGAGATGGCCTACCGCGTGCGCCACCACCTGGTGCTCAAGACGCTGGGCATCACGGCCTTCATGTGGGTCTTCTTCCTGGCCTACTTCTACCTGCTGCGCCACCCGGCCCGCCCGGTGCAGGAGATGCCGCTGACGGCGCTGGACCGCGCCCTGCCCTTCCAGCCCGCGGCCTTCGTGGCCTACGCCTCGCTGTGGGTCTACGTCGGCATCCCGCCCGGGCTCATGCTCAGCCTGCGCGAGGTGCTGGTGTACGGGCTGTGGATGGGCAGCCTGTGCCTGGTGGGGCTGGGCTGCTTCTACCTCTGGCCGACGGCGGTGCCGCTGCACGTCTATGCCGCCGGCGGCGCCGGCCAGGGCGGCATGGCGCTGCTGCAGGGGGTGGACGCCGCCGGCAATGCCTGCCCGTCGCTGCACGTGGCCACCGCCACCTTCACCGCGGCCTGGGTGCACAGGCTGATGCGGCTGACGGGTGCGCCGACGCCGATGGTGGCCCTCAACGGGCTGTGGCTGGCGCTCATCGTCTACTCCACGCTGGCGATCAAGCAGCACGTGCTGATCGACGCGCTGGCCGGGGCCTTGCTGGCGGCCTTGTTCGCCTGGCCCTCGCTGCGCTGGCACCCGCCGGCCACGCGCCCCCGCTGAGAGCAGGCGCGGCCGATAGAATCGCGCACCCCGCAGCCGCGTCGAGCGCATGGCCACCGACCCCAAAGCAATCTCCGCCCCCAAGCCGGGCAACTTCCTGCGCGGCATCATCGAACGCGACCTCGAAGCCGGCACCTACGCCAGCCGCCACTTCGGCGGCACGCCGGGCGACGCCGCGCACCACCAGGCCGGGCCCCTCGACCCCGCGCGCATCCGCACCCGCTTCCCGCCGGAGCCCAACGGCTACCTGCACGTCGGCCATGCCAAGAGCATCTGCCTGAACTTCGGCCTGGCGCGCGACTACGGCGGTGCCTGCCACCTGCGCTTCGACGACACCAACCCCGAGAAGGAAGAGCAGGAGTTCGTCGACGCCATCATCGAGGCCGTGCACTGGCTGGGCTTCGACTGGCAGGTGAACGGCACCAGCCATCTCTACTACGCCAGCCACTACTTCGACTTCATGTACCGCGCCGCCGAGGCCCTGGTGCAGGCCGGCCTGGCCTACGTGGACGAGCAGAGCGCCGAGGACATGCGCGCGAACCGCGGCGACTTCAACACCCCCGGCACCGACAGCCCCTACCGCAGCCGCACGCCGGCCGAGAACCTGGCGCGGCTGCGCCAGATGCAGGCGGGCGAGCTGGCCGACGGCGCCGCCGTGCTGCGCGCGAAGATCGACATGGCCTCGGCCAACATCAACCTGCGCGACCCGACGCTGTACCGCATCAAGCGCGCCACCCACCACAACACCGCCGACCGCTGGTGCATCTACCCGATGTACACCTACGCGCACCCGATCGAGGACGCGCTGGAGAACATCACCCACAGCATCTGCACGCTCGAGTTCGAGGACCAGCGGCCCTTCTACGACTGGCTGCTGGAACGCCTGGCCGACCTCGGCCTGCTCGCACGCCCGCTGCCGAAGCAGTACGAGTTCGGGCGCCTGAACCTGAGCTATGTCGTCACGAGCAAGCGCAAGCTGCGCGAGCTGGTGGCCGAGGGCATCGTCGACGGCTGGGACGACCCGCGCATGCCGACGATCTTCGGCATGCGCCGGCGCGGCTACACGCCGGCCAGCATCCGCGCCATGGCCGACGGCAGCGGCGCCAGCAAGACCAACATCTGGCTCGACTACAGCGTGCTTGAAGGCTGTCTGCGCAGCGACCTCGAAGGCCAAGCACCGCGGGCGATGGCGGTGCTGGACCCGCTGCGGCTGTCGATCACGAACTGGGCCGAACTCTACGGCAGCGCCGATCACGTCGAGCCCTGCCAGGCCCCGGCCCACCCGCATGTGCCCGAGCTCGGGACGCGCAGCTTCGGCCTGGCCGGCGAGTTGTGGATCGAGCGTGACGATTTCGCCGCGGTGCCGGCCAAGGGCTTCTTCCGCCTCTTTCCGCCCCGCACGCAGCCCGACGGCAGCGTGGTGGCGGGCAACAAGGTGCGGCTGAAGTACGGCCTGGTCGTCGAATGCACGGGCTTCGAGAAGGACGCCGACGGCCGCGTCACCCGGGTGCTGGCGCGCGCCCTGCCCGACACGCGCAGCGGCACGCCCGGCGCCGACGCCATCAAGGTCAAGGGCACCATCACCTGGCTCGCTGTGCACGACGCGGTCGCCGCCACCGTCCGCCTCTACGACCGCCTCTTCACCGAAGCCCAGCCCGACGCCGGCGGGCGCGACTTCCGCACCGTGCTCAACCCGCGCAGCAAGGTAGTGGTGCAGGGCTGGGTGGAACCTTCGCTGGCGGCCGCGCCGCGCGAGCTGCGGGTGCAGTTCGAGCGCCACGGCTACTTCGTCACCGACCGCGTCGACCACGGGCCGCAACAGCCGGTGTTCAACCGCATCACGACGCTACGCGACAGCTGGGCGGCTTGACATCCTCCTCGGCCGCAGGCCGAGGATTCCTACTGCGCCAGTCTTGGTGTGAGCGGGGCTCATACCAAGACCTTTGCTTCGGTGGGTTCCTGCTTCGACGGAGCTGCACGCCCAGCGCTTGCGCGCCGACCGCGACTAACCTCTCCTCCACAGGCATCGAGCGAGGCGTCTTTCGACGCTCTCGCCCAGACCGCGTGCCCCGCGGCCAAGATGTTCTTTGACGCGTGCACGTCCGCGTTCTCGGCGTGGCCGCATGCCACGCACTCGAAGAGCGCTTGGCTCTTCCGGTTCTCTGCATCTTCGTGCGCGCAGATGCGGCACGTGCGGCTTGTGTAGGCCGGGTTGACCAGGATGACCCGACCACCGCGCCACTCGACCTTGTACGAGAGCTGCCGCGCGAATTCGCCCCAGGCGGCATCCAGGATGCCGCGGTTCAGGCCGGCCTTCAGCCGGACCATCTTGCCCGGCGCTTCGACCGTGCCTTTGGCGCTGGCCGACATGTTTCTGATGCGCAGGTCCTCCAGCGCGATGACGGGGTGCGCGTCTGCCAAGTCGGTGCTGAGCTTGTGCAGCCAGTCGTTGCGCTGATGGGCGATTCGACGGTGCAGGTTGCCGAGCTTGGCCACCGCCTTCTTGCGGTTTGCCGAGCCCTTCTTCTTGCGAGCCACGCTGCGCTGGTAGCGCTTCAAGCGAACCTGCTGCTTGGCCAGCGCCTTCAGCGGCGCGACGTGATGCTGCAGCGCCCTCGGCGCGTTGCCGTTTCCCGCGGTGCAGAGCACCTCTTCGCTGAATGCCGCGAACTGCGCCAGGCCCAGGTCGATGCCCAGCGTCGGCTCAATGCCAAGCGCGGGCACTGTCTCGTTCGTCTCGACCTGGATGGAGGCGAACCACTTCGCACCCTTGCCAGAACCCTCCTTGGTGATGCTCACGTTGCGCAGCTTGCCTTCGACCGGTTGGCTCATGCGCAGGCGCACCCAACCGAGTTTGGGGAGCTGGATGCGGCCGTTGGGCGCATCCAGCGAGAACTGCTTCGGGTCGGGAAAGCGAATGCCGGGCTCATCGCCGTAGCGCTTGAACTCTGGCGGCCCTGTTCGGCCGCGCCCGCCGGCCTGACCGGCCTTCGCCGCGGCGAAGAATCGCTTGTAGGCCTCATCAAGGCGGCGCAGCACCTGCTGCTGCGCCTGGCTCGGGCCCTGAGCCAACCACGCCGTGGACGGCGCGTTGCGCCAGGCTGTGAGCCACTTGCACATCTCGGCGTGGCCGGCGTACTTCTCGCCGCGAGCATGCCGCGCGCGCTGTTCGGCCAGCGCCATGTTCCAGACTCTTCGGCCCATGCCGGCGTACCGACGCAGTTGAGACTCGACTGCGGGTCGAGTGCGCAGTTGGAAGCGGAAGGCCTTGATGCTGGACACCCATACAGTATACTTGGTCTATGGACAATCATCAAGAGCTACGCACAGGCAGACACTGCGTTTTCGCCATGCACGTTCATTTGGTCTTTGTGACCAAGTACCGTCGCAAGGTGTTCGATGGCGACGCCATCGAGCGGCTGCGTCCGATGCTGCGCAAGGTGTGCGAGGACTTCGAGGCTCATCTCGTGGAGATGGACGGCGAGCACGACCACGTGCACTTGCTCGTGAACTACCCGCCGAGCGTCTCGGTGTCCAAGCTCGTGAACAGCCTGAAGGGCGCCTCGAGCCGGCGCTTGCGCACCGAGAGGCCTGACATCGCCAAGCGCTACTACTGGCGCGGAGCGCTGTGGAGCCCGAGCTACTTCGCCGCCTCGTGCGGCGGCGCACCCATCGCGGTCGTGCGCAAGTACATCGAGCAGCAGGCAGCCCCAACCTGAGCTTGCCAGCTCGACAGGGCGCAGCCCTGACTCACTGGCGCGGCGCTATCCATCCCCGGCCTAAAGGCCGAGGCTTTTGCGCGGCAGGGTAAAGTTGGCCGCAGGTGCGGAACCAACCGCATCGGCCAGCAGTCAGCCCTGGCATTGCACGCCCCGAGGGGCGGCCTCGAAAGGAGCGACCCATGCGCCGTCACGCCCTCCTGGCCAGCGCCTGCGCGCTGGCCCTGACCGGCCTGCTCTCCACGGCCTACGCCGCTGGCAAGGTCGAAGTCCGCTTTATCGAGCCGGAGCATTTCAGCGATGCCGGCCGCGACAGCATCGACCGCGACCGCACCCTCAAGCAGCTTGGCGAGTACCTGCAACACCTGGGCGAGCGCCTGCCCGAGGGGCAGACGCTGCAACTGGAAGTGCTGGACGTCGACCTCGCCGGCGAATTGCGCCCCCGCCCCGGCGGCCAGGAGATCCGCGTGCTGCGCGGCGGCGCCGACTGGCCGCGCATGAAGCTGCGCTACACGTTGGCCGTCGGCGGCCAGACGCTGAAGTCGGGCCAGGCCGATCTGAGCGACATGGCCTACCTGCAGGGGCCGCCCGCGCGCGACTTCGCCGACACCGAACTGCCCTACGAGAAACGCATGATCTCGAAGTGGTTCGAGCAGACCTTCGCGGCGCACTGAACCCGGGAACCGAAGCCAGCCACCGATGCTGCGATGATCGCGGCCCCGCCACGCCGCACGAGGTCACCGACTTGAAAGCGCACCGCCCCTTCATCGCCGCCCTGGCCCTGCTCAGCGGCCTGTGCGCCGCCGCTCCGGCGCCCACCGACCCGCTGGCGCGCGCTGCCGCCGAGCCCGGCGCCGTCGTCACCGAAAGCGGCCTCGTCTTCCGCAGCCTGAAGGCCGGCAAGGGCGCCACGCCCGCGGCCACCGACACCGTGCGCGTGCACTACCGTGGCACCTTCCCCGACGGCCGCGAATTCGACAGCAGCTATAAGCGCGGCGAGCCCGCAAGCTTCCCGCTCAACCGCGTCATCAAGTGCTGGACCGAAGGACTGCAGCGCATGCAGGTGGGCGGCAAGGCCAGGCTCACCTGCCCGGCGGCCATCGCCTACGGCGACCGCGGCGCCGGCGGCGGCGAGATCCCGCCCGGCGCGACGCTGCTATTCGAGGTCGAACTGCTGGGCATCGGCGCCAAGTAGGCCGCCGGGCCTTGCAGGCCTAGCGGGCCTGGCCGCGCACCACGGCCGGCGTGGCGAACTCGCGGCCGACGACGGCGCGGGCATAGAGGTAGTTGTGGCGCGCCGGCTCGCTGAGGGCGTTCAAGGCCACCAGCCCGCGCTCGTCGCACGGGAAGGCCAGCGCGCGGCCGGGGTTGAAGAGCGATTCGAAGCGCAGCTCGTAGGGGCTGGCGAGTGCGACTGGGGCGACGGGGGAGACGGGGGAGACGGGGGCTGCAGGCATGGCGGGCGTGGAACGTGGCGGCTGGTGCGCCAAAGATAGGCGCCGCCCTGCGCCGGCGCCTGGCCTGCGCATCCAGGCCCGGGGTCGGTATCGCGCTGCAGCCGCTGTCGGTGTTTGCCTGACACGCCGCGACGGCCGCGCGCCACCGGGATGCGAAGATCGCCCGCCATGCGTGACGCCTTCCTGCTCGACCCCGACGTCGTCTTCCTCAACCACGGCTCCTTCGGCGCCTGCCCGCGCGAGGTCTTCGACGACTACCAGCGCTGGCAGCGCGAACTCGAGCGCAACCCGGTGGAATTCCTGGGCCGCCGCTCGGGCGCCCTGTTGGCGCTGGCGCGTGAACGCCTGGCCGCGCACTTGGGCGCGCAGGCCGACGACCTCGCCTTCATCACCAACGCCACCACCGGCGTCAACCTGGTCGCGCGTTCACTCGGCCTGCAGCCGGGCGACGAGGTGCTGGCCACCGACCACGAGTACGGCGCCTGCGACGCCGCCTGGCAGCACCTGTGCGCGCGGGCGGGTGCCCGCTACCGCCGCGTCGAAGTGCCGCTGCCCTTCGACGCCGCCAGCTTCACCGACCGGCTGCTGGCCGCGGCGACGCCGCGCACGCGGCTGGTCTATGCCAGCCACATCTGCTCGACGACGGCGCTGATCTTCCCCGTGGCCGCGCTGTGCGCCGCGGCGCGCGGGCGCGGCATCGCCACGCTCATCGACGGTGCCCATGCGCCCGGCCACGTGCCGCTGGACCTGGACGCCCTCGGTGCCGACTACTACACCGGCAACTGCCACAAGTGGCTGTGCGCGCCCAAGGGCAGCGCCTTCCTTCACGTGCGCCAGGAACGGCAGGCGGCGCTGGACGCCACCGTCGTCAGCTGGGGCTACGTGGCCGAGGCGGCCGGCCACACCGGCTTCGACGCCTACACCGGCCACACGCCACTGCAGCGCCGGCTGCAGTGGCAGGGCACGCGCGACATCGCGCCCTTCCTGGCCGTGCCGGCGGCGATCGACTTCCAGCAGCGCCACGACTGGCCCGCCGTGCAGCGGCATTGCCATGCGCTGGCCTGCGCGACGCAGCAGCGCGTGCTCTCGCGCAATGGCCTGACCGCCGTCGCCCCCGACGCCGCCTACGGCCAGATGGTGACGATCCCCGTGCGCAGCGGCGACGCCGAAGGCCTGCGCCGGCGGCTGTTCGACCGCCACCGCATCGAGGTGCCGGTGACGCAGCATGCCGGCCACACCTTCGTGCGCGTGGCCGTGCAGGCCTACAACACCCAGGCCGACGTGGACGCGCTGGTGGACGCCCTGGCCGAGGCCGGCGTCTAGCAAGAAAGGCGCGGCCCCAAAAAGCAGACACCCCGCCGCGGCGGGGTGTCTCGTGATCGCCGGAGGACGGCGCTGCGCCTTACTTCTTCGCCGCAGAGGCCGCAGCGTCGGCGGCCTTGGCCGTCTTCTGGGCCTTGGCGTCGGCCTTGGCAGCCGCCTTGTCGGCAGCGGCCTTGTCCTTGTCGGCCTTGGCCTTGGCCTTGGCCTCGGCCTTCGCGGCGGCCTTGGCTTCAGCGGCTTCCTTCTTGGCCTGCTTGGCATCGACGGCAGGGGTGGCGGCAGGGGTGGCGGCAGGCGGCGCTGCCGGTGCCGCGGCGGTGGTGGCGGCGGGCGCGGCGGCCGGGGTCTTGGCTGCGGCCTTGGCCGGTGCCGGGGGGGCGCCGCTGAAGCTGGCGCCGTTGACGACGAGGCCGTTCTCGGACAGCTTGGCCGCCGACTTCTCGCCGATGCCGCTGACGCGGCTGATCAGGTCGGGCCAGTCCTTGAAGGCGCCCTTGGCGCGTTCGGCGGTGATCTTGCCGGCGATGGCCGGGCCGATGCCCTTGACGGCGTCGAGCTCGGCCGCGGTGGCCTTGTTGACATCGACGGCGGCGAAGGCCGACATCGCGAGGAAGGCGAGCAGCGCCGCCAGCAGACGTTTGATCATGAGCACTCCTGTTGCGTGTGATGCCGGTGTCGCCGGGATGGCAGCTGCCGGTTCCGGCGTCGATGCGCCCGGAACCCCTGCAACGCACAGGGGCATGAAGCAGTTGACCGACCGCGGGTTCAGGAGCGCCGCTTGCGCGGCGCCACCGTGGCCGTGCCGGGTCGCGGCGGCAGCCCGGTGTGCTGGGTCAGCACGCGGCCCTGCGTCACCGGCGAAGTGCGCGTGCCGGCGGCGGTGCTGTTCTTGCGCCGCGCGCTCTGGTAGCCGGCGTCGCCGGCGGGCTGGTAGGTGGGGATGAGCTGGTGCTTGCCGTTGCCGATGAGGTCGGCGCGGCCCAGGTCCTTCAGGGCGGCGCGCAGCAGTGGCCAGTTCGCCGGGTCGTGCCAGCGCAGGAAGGCCTTGTGCAGGCGGCGGCGCTTGTCGCCGCGCACGATGTCGACGCGCTCGGCGCGCGCCTGCGGCCCGTCGAGCTGGCGGCTGATGCCCTTCAGCGGGTTCAGGTCGGTGTGGTACATGGCCGTGGCCGTGGCCATCGGGCTGTGGTAGAAGGTCTGCACCTGGTCGGCCTTGAAGCCGTTGCGCTTGAGCCAGAGCGCCAGGTTCATCATGTCCTCGTCGCTGGTGCCCGGGTGGGCGGCGATGAAGTAGGGGA